>JBFKJL010000211.1:0-4791 GCA_041631795.1 Saprospiraceae bacterium
AACTATGATCCTGTCTTTGAGGTCAAGGTTGAGACTGAACACATCGAGGTAATTATTCCGCCCCACCCCATGGAATCCCAAAAGGTAGATCTGCCCATCGTTGCAATTCGTGACGAGGTTAATATTTTCATACACCCTCCAATCCTTTCTTCCAGGGATGAGTTCAGTTTGTTGCCAAAATTGGCGAAATTCCCATTCTGTATTATTGAGATCATTTGTTGTGCTTACAAAAAACCAGGCAACATCATTTTTCATGCGCCGCCGAGATTCCATAGCCAGGAGCAAGTAGCGGCCATCCTCCAATTTTGCAATGCCCACGGCATCAGCTTGCCCGGCAGGTGTCAATGGATATGTCTGACCAAGGATGTCTGTTCCATCCATGTAAAGCCGACTGGTCTCACGCATGTCAGCCGGGTTTGAAACATCGTAAAAGGATATCCAGCTTTTGTCCTTCATGTCCCTGACACCTGATTCATGGGTCACAAGGAGTGTCTGTCCTATGATCTGACAGCCACCAGGGTGCCTATTGTCATTCGTCGAAAACAACTGAACGATCTCCCCTGAGTTGGATTTATCAATACCTGAACCCATAAAACCGTCACCGCCGCTTTGGACTTCAGGAAAGACAATGCTGATAATCCCATTCCCTGCCGTCCTTGTCGTATGGTGTCTCGTGATGACAAAGACATTTTCACTGCCACAACCGGGAATGCGGGCAATGCCCTGGGCGTGCTTGAGCAGGGAAAAGTTGATCCCGTTGGCCTTGTTCCTGAAATTGAATTCGCCACTGTCATCCTCCTCTGTTTTGAGATCATTTATTTGTGCCAAAACATCGGCCACACACGGTAGGCAAGAGGCGCTGCCATACGGACATGTGGTGTCGCCCGATAGTGTCTCAAGATCACTGAACCCGGGTTCTGTCATCTGTGTTATTCCGTTTTGGGCCACGCACAAATTCATGAGACAGAAGACACAAAGGCATGTGAGAGGACGATATGACGGGCTCTTAACACTCAAGATCGACAGCTTTTTATTTCAACGTAAGTTGCAAAACTTAAAGTTTTAAAACCAGAAAACATAAAATGAATCTTGTCATTTCAGGCCACCCGGTTATATCAGGGCTCATCATTTCATCCCATCAAAGACAAAAATGATCTGGATCATTGCTGATGGTGGATGATAGAGTTATGTTGGCTTTCTGATGTCACATTGCCTTGAAAAACCGACTGATAAGAATTTGAATGCAATCAAAAATCTTATTATGCGCATTTTGGGATTCAAATTTTGGCTGAATGCTTTTGGTTTTTTCTTCCTGACAGGGGTATTGCCAACTCCCCTGGATGCACAAGACAGGAGGTTGATCCTTGAAGAGCAGCCCCGCGCCTTCTCCCTTGATGGCCACTTAAGCCTCAGGCAGGACAAGAGCAAAGCGCTGAGTATCATCGACATGATCCTCATGGATTCCTCCCTTCAGTTTACCCCATTTGAGGAAGGTATGAGACTAAAGGATGATGGAGTTTACTGGGCCAAATGCATCCTTCATAACCCGGAATTTTTTAACCTTAACGGGTACATCCTCTCCCTGAGCAAAACGAATTATATATCCGTGTATGTTTTGGACGGCCAAAACAACATCCTGTTTGAAGATATGACCGGAAATTTTCTGCCGGCAGCCAGAAAAAAGCTCCGTTTTGGCAACAAATTCCAGCGGGTCCGGCTGGAAATCCCCGTCCGGGATCTTTACAAACTCTACGTCCGTTATGACGGCAACAACAAACATCCCATCGATATTGACATCAGTCTGAGTGACCGGGATTATTATGAATCCACACAATACATCATCAACAGCCGCCGGGACTGGATTTTCATCGGTTTTGCCCTGACAATGATTCTCTTTCATTTTGTTTTTTTCTTTGGCACACAATACAAGGCATTTCTATACCACGGGCTCTTCATTTTGGGTATCCTGGTCTTTACCCTGGATTTCTTTGGCATCACCAATGACCTGCCAGTCATAAGAAGCCATCCTTACATGGTGCAATTTGTAGATCTCGTTGCCGTGGCCATCGTCGACATCGCCTACTTCCAGTTTATCCGCCATTACATGAATTTAAAGGATACGATGCCCCGATGGGATCAATGGTTTAGGACATTGGTGGATGTTAAAATGGCATTTTACACTTTTCTGATCATCCTCCATTACACCACATTCCGGGAGCCCCTGGTCGACCGGATCGGGGCAGCCTTCCTGATCTCCCAGTTTGGACTTGTCCTGGTTTTTCTCTTGCCTCTTGTCAGAATTCAACGAAGAAAAGCAGTGTTCTTGTTAGCTGGTACGGGCCTGATGCTGCTTGCCATCATCCTGAATACCATTTCGATTATCAATGGGCATGGCATATGGACGACTATGACCGAAATAGGCCTGAGTGGTGAGATCCTTGTTTTTACCGCAGGGATCGCTGTTCGTTTCAGGGAGCTGAGGAGTGAGGAATTGAGGGCTGCCCAGCTTAAATCACTGGATGACTTCAAGACGCGGTTTTATACCAATATCACCCATGAGATCCGTTCTCCACTGACCGTCATCCAGGGCATGACGGACCTGTCTCGAAAGAGCATTGAAAAGGGGGATAAAAAAGCTTCCGAAAAGGCTCTCCAGTCAATTTCACACAGCGCCCAAAAAGTCCTGAACCTTGTTAATGATATGCTTGACCTGTCCAAACTGGAAACGTCAAAAATGCCACTGAAAACAATGCACCTGGACGTTGTCGAACTCACACAATCCATCTGGGAAGAATATGAGCCCCTGGCTATTCAATACGAGGTCCGTTGGGATATTGATACGCAAATGGAAAGCCTGTACATGGAAATTGATCCAGACAAATACCACATGTGCCTGGATAACCTCTTGTCCAATGCGCTGAAATTCACACCGCGGGGCGGAACGATCAGTACGTCGCTGGCATCAATGGAGACGGACAGTGGAAAGCAATTATGCATTACAATCACCGATAACGGGATCGGGATTGAAGATATTCATCAGCAATACATCTTTGACCGGTATTACCAGGTGTCGGATGCCAAAAGCAATCAACAAAAAGGAAACGGTGTGGGGTTGTCTATTGTCAGGGAACTTTTGGAGATGATGGACGGCTCAATCTCCGTGGACAGTCGTCCGGGCCAGGGAAGTGCATTCACGATCACCCTTCCTGTCAAAGATTCCGGGACAACAGGACAACCAATCACCAGTGATCGATACTCAGGATCGCCAGAGGTCATGCAGATACCATCTGATCCAATTCTAGAAAAGAAAAAACCTGTCCTCCTTGTAGTAGAAGATAATCCCGAAGTACGGGACTATCTAAAAACGCTCCTGTCGGACAGGTACCATATCCTTGAAGGTGCAGATGGGATCGAAGGTTTGGAAATTGCTGACAGTCACATTCCTGATTTGATCATCAGCGATGTCATCATGCCCAGGAAGGACGGCATCGAGATGTCCAGGGCCATCAAAGAAAGTGAAAAGACCAGCCACATCCCAATTATCCTGCTGACTGGCAAGGTGGAGTCAAAAGACAAGTTAAAGGGCCTTGAAGCGGGTGTCGATGCCTACCTGACCAAGCCCTTCCAAAAGGAGGAATTGTTCATTCGCCTCGATAAATTAATGGCGTTGCGAACAGCCCTCCAGGACAAGTACAGCAAATTTGCATTAACGGATCAGCCGGAGGTGCTCAAGTCCGAAAACGCTTTCTTGTTCAAGGTGAACGCCTTGATCGAAGAGAACATCCTGAACCCGGATTTCACCGTGGAACACCTGGCCAAAGCCCTGTTCATGAGCCGGATGCAGTTGCACCGCAAACTCAAGGCCATGACAAATCGTTCGGCCAGCAATTACATCCGCAATTACAGGCTTTATAAGGCCAAACCCATACTGATGGATGTATCTAAAAGCATTGCGGATGTGGCGTGGGAAGTGGGGTTTCAGGATCCGAATTACTTCAGCAAGAGTTTTGCGAAGGAGTTTGGCATTTCGCCTTCGGAATTTCGCGAGAAGCATTTTTAGTTAAGAGTTAAGAGTGAAAAGTGAAGAGTCCCGACGAAGCGTAGCTTGTCGGGATGCCGCACATCCCAATCTTCGGGATCATCGGCATGAAGAGTTAAGAGTTAGAATTGAAATAATCGAAAATCTCAAATTCTAAGAGTCTTGTAGTCTCAAGATCTCAGAGCCTTAAAAAAAAGAGGCCCACCGCTTACGCGTTCCTTCGCTTCGCGTCCTGTCAGACGCGACTCCTTAGGAGATCGCTCAGTCATGTCGACGAAAACGCAAGAAAAATTTCATATCATTTGCAGATCTTGATAATTATTTGCCAGATCAGTCTTGCAGGTTTAATTTTATTTCAATTTAAATCTCGAATTAATACACACCCAATATCCAGGTCTATAAAAAAAGAGGCCCTTGCGTCGACGAAAACGCAAGGGCATATGCCTTATTCATGATGGTTATCTAAAAACAAGAATTGTACCAAGAATTTCCTCAGCCCTGTGTTTCTCTTCTTCTCGACCTCTTATTAAGGGCAGCAGAATCCTCAAAGGCAAAAAAAAAGAGGCTGTCTCTGATGAGACTGCCTCTTTTGCTGCTTCGCAGCCCGTAGTCCCGACAGGCACATTTGTGCCATCGGGATAAAGTCCCCTATATATTGCCTTATGGCAAAAAAAAAAGAGGCTGTCTCTGATGAGACTGCCTCTTTTGCTGCTTCGCAGCCCGTAGGGGATTCGAACCCCTGCTACCAGGAT
>JBFKJL010000212.1:0-4769 GCA_041631795.1 Saprospiraceae bacterium
CGAAGTGCGAGCTGAGATCGGGAAAATTATGGCCTCTATTGGAGACCTTGAACGACTCATGTCAAAAGTGCCTATGGGAAAAGTCAATCCCAGGGAAGTCGTGTCCATCAAAAACGCCATGTTAAAGATCGGTGAAATCAGAGCGCTTGATTATCCCGGCGCACCAATGGCACTGATCGATCTTGTGCTTCAAATCGAGCTGTGCCAGGATCTCGTAAAAAAAATAGATGAAACGATCATTGATGATCCTCCTTATTCTCTTGCCAAAGGCAGTGTCATAAAAGACGGTTTCGATGATGGTCTTGATGACCTCAGGAACACCATTCAGAATGCCAAGGACCTGCTTTTAAATGTGCAGCAGACCGAAGCCAAGAAAACCGGGATCACTTCTTTGAAAATCGGCTTCAATAATGTGTTCGGCTACTACCTTGAAGTGACGAATAAGTATAAAAACCTGGGCCTGATTCCTGATAATTGGGTTCGAAAACAAACACTGAAGGGATCTGAGAGGTATATCACCCCAGAACTGAAGGACCTGGAGGGTCGTATTTTAGGGGCCGAAGAAAAGATCAACGGCCTTGAAGAAGCGATTTATTCTGAGCTCGTGACTGGTATGCTCGCCCATGTCAAGGCCATACTTGAAAATTCGAGGATCATCGGAAGGATAGATTGCCTCATGTGTGCTGCGGAAGTTGCTGAAAAATACGATTACTGTAAGCCGGACATCAATGACAGCACAGACTTGAGGATCGTCTCCGGTCGTCACCCCGTCATAGAGGCACAACTCCCGCCTGACAATCCTTATGTCCCCAATGACCTGACACTGGATAAATCCACCCAGCAAATTATTATGATCACTGGTCCGAATATGTCAGGCAAATCTGCTGTTCTAAGACAAACAGCCCTGATTTGTCTCATGGCACATATGGGTTTCTACGTTCCGGCAGAAAGGGCAGAAATCGGTCTTGTTGACAAGATATTCACACGGGTAGGTGCCTCTGACAACATCAGCAGCGGGGAATCGACCTTTATGGTTGAAATGACCGAAACTTCAAGTATCCTGAACAATCTCTCTGAAAGAAGCCTTATCCTGCTGGACGAAATTGGACGAGGCACAAGCACCTACGATGGCATTTCCATTGCCTGGGCCATCGCAGAGTATCTCCATGAAAGTCCTTTAAAGCCAAAAACACTCTTTGCCACACATTACCATGAGTTGAACCAGTTGGAAAACACATTTGAAAGAATTAAAAATTTCAATGTATCCACAAAGGAGGTGGGCAAGAAAGTGGTTTTTCTCAGAAAGCTCATTCCAGGCGCTTGTGAATCGAGTTTTGGTATTCATGTCGCCCAAATGGCTGGTATGCCTCATGCCATTGTTGCCAAGGCCCAGGTCATGCTGTCCAGGCTTGAAAAAAAATCACTTTCCGATAAACAAAATGTCCGAGAAGCCTTCGCCAAACAAGCCCGGGAAACACTCCAGCTTACATTCTTTGATACATCTTCACCCAAGATCAATGGGATCATTGAGATGCTCAACAATCTCGACATCTACAGTATGACACCGATCGAATGCATGATGAAACTCAATGAGCTCGTAGAAAAGCTTTCGGACGATTGAATCATAAATCATGTAGAAACGCCATCCCCACAAATGAATGCCCGTTTATCAAAATTCAGGTAATTAGTTATGGCCTCAAGAAGATTGCCTGTTGACGATATCACATGATATTCCTTTATCCAGTATACTGGATGCGCGGTGCTTCCATTCTCGTGATTCAAGAGTGCAGCGGTGTCTGTTAAAATAGTCTCTACAAAACCATGGATTTCAGGTTCTTTATCCCTACCCAGTGCCAATAATAAGTGGATGGAAATGCCATTAGAATCAAATGCAATCAATTTAAAACACTTCACAACACTTTGCCATCGGATATATTCCCTGATTTGATCCACACTCTTTTTGTCCAGTGACCGGCTATTTTCATCAATACCCCAAGAAATGTGTACATATAAATGCGTTTGCATACCCATACCCTATTATGAGGCTACAGGTGAACATGTGAACAAATTCCACTAAAAAATTTAGGGCTCAACGAGCAATCATAATCTTTGCAAGTGATGATTGATTGGCATGTATCACTCGCAGGAGATATATTCCCTCAGGAAGAGTCGTCACATCCATTTGACCTTTGACCTGCTGCCCGGTGAAGTACGCATTTTTAAGGACCTGTCCATCAATGCTGAGCAGGTCCACACGATATGCGCCAGATACCTTTTCTTCCAGATCAAATGCGATCATTGATCCAGCTGGATTGGGATAAATCCTGATTGCTTCCAGATCATGGATATTATAAACCCGGGTCGTTTCAGAAACCGTGAACACATCTGTAACTGAGCATCCATTTTCATCAAACACCTCTATAACATATTCCCCGGAAGCAAGATCCTGCATAACAAGAATGCTGTCAAATGCCAATCCATTCAGAAAATACTGGCCAGTGCCTCCAGTCGCTTGAATAACAAGAACACCGTTGAATTGACCAAATTCAGCGGGCGTCGTTTCTCCTGTCAGACTCAAAGGTAAAGGTTCTTTGATTTGGTATACACGGGTCATTATGGCGCCGGCTTCATCGTGAATCTCAAGTCGATATTCACCAGGTCCGAGGTTGTCCAGCATGAACGCATCAGATTCAAATCCTCCTGGCCCTGTCCACGAAACGGCATAGCCTGGCAATCCACCTGATACGCTGATCGAAATGGAGCCATCCTCGAGCCCAAAACAACTTACATCTCTGAGAATGGCCGAGATCTGGATGGGCGTTGTAACAAGAATCTCCTCGCAAGTAGTCGCTTCGCCACAGCTATTGGATACTGTCAAACACACATTGTAATACCCGGTTTCAGCATATGTATGTATCGGCTCAAATTCATTTGATGTAACACCATCCCCAAAGTTCCATAGAAAACTGTCAACGTCACCTGACGCTTCGTTTTCAAAAGTAAAATGTAACTCGTCCTGCGAGTATGTGAATGCGCTTTCAGGCAAAACAATTTCATCCTGGATTACTTCCACAGTCTGTGACGTGACACAACCCAATGGACTGATTGCCGTGAAGGTGTACAATCCGGGCTGACTGACAACCACTTCTGTTGACTGAGCGAGTACGCCTCCTTGATGATCAGTCCACTGCCCTGATAATTCTGCATTCTCTATCAATACGGCAGATAGATGGACGCTTGTTCTTTCACATGTCAGGTGTTCAGGAGGGATGATGTTAAATTCTGGATTCGGTTCATAGAACACAGTAAAGTCTTCACTCGACGTACATCCATTAAAATCAGTAACAAGAACTGTAATATCCCCTCCCGGCAGGGCCTCAATTTCCATTCCCGTACCGATCAATACCCCATTCGCAAACCACTCGATCATAAAATAACCCCCTGATATACTGGCTGAGGCTGAAGTATTCTCGCACACATACACATCATCAATTACAATTCCAGGTAGCGGAACAGCTGAAATCTCAAAAGTTGCGGATACCGGGCAGCCAGTGGCCACATCAGTGGCCTCAACGAATACAATACCGGGAGGTAATTCAACAGTCGCCCCACTGCCAATAAAAACACCATCCACATACCATGTGATCTCTGTAAGGCCATTGACGTGAAGACTGTACAACAATTCTTCTCCTTCACATACCTGGAAATCCATTATCGTCAATTCACCGACACTGGTATTGTCTTCAATCATTATGGAAGCGGCTGATACACATCCATTGATCGTATCAGTGACAGTAAAAGTGTATATCCCGGGGAACTCTACAATGATAATACTTGATGTAGAGTCCGGTATGATAATTCCGTTATCTGCTGTCCAGAGCGTTGAAACCAAGGAGTCCGGAACTGAAAATGTCCCAGAAAGTATGGCGGAAGGTTGATTGCAATCCAGGACATTATTGGATGCTGAAACGGCAGCCAAGGGAGCTACAGTATCCTGACTCACTGTTGTCATGTCAGAAGCTACACATCCAGTCAGAGTATTGAGGACTTCGAGGACATAAACTGCAGGAGAATCGACCTGGATCTGGTAACCTGTATCGATCAGGACATTAAGAGTATCAAACCAAAGATATTCAATATGGCTCCCCAGCGATGAACTGTCGGCAAAGACAAAGACCTGGTTGTTAAAACAATCGAATACCCCCATTGATCCTGCATCAGCCACAGGAACTTCAAGCTGATCAATGCCGAAAGAAAGAATCAATGTACAATTGTTGTCATCAATGACAGTCACCATGTATTCGCCCGCAGGCAGGCCATTGACAACATCTGTTCCCCACTGACCCAATGCCCCAAAATCGTATACATAGGGTTCAGTGCCTCCATCAGTGGTAAAAGAAACGCTTCCGTTGAGTCCGTCGCAATCGGCAACCCCAGTTGAAAATGAGGATTCGAGAGCTTCAGGTTCATCAACAAAATAAGAGGCTTCATTCGTACATCCCGAGCCAAGGTCTGTGACGGTGACATCATAATATCCGGATTCCAGATCTGTGATCAGGGCCCCAGCATCCCCATTGCTCCACAAATAATCATAATCTCCGAATCCGCCATCAGCTTCTATCTCAATAAAACCTGAAAAATCTTCAAAGCAAAGAAGATCCCCGACTTCGATTTCTTCAATATTGACATATATATCACGTCCGTCCACTTCAATTGGTCCGACGACAATACTCCAGTCGTTATCATCCGTGATCGTCACAAAATACTCA
>JBFKJL010000213.1:0-4762 GCA_041631795.1 Saprospiraceae bacterium
GTGCCTGAAGGTCATGGCGATATTGCCGCTGGCTTAATCAGCACTGAAATTACCAGCATTGGAGAAAACTGCGCACTCATTTATTCCTACGGACAAAATGCCTGAGTTGTTTTTGGGGCATGGAACCCCGATGAATGCCATTGAAGAAAATGAATTTGTAACAAGTTTCAGGAAAGTGGGTAGCCAGAGACCAAGGCCCAAAGCCATACTTTGTATTTCAGCGCATTGGGAGACCAGGGGTACATATGTGACGGCAATGGAAAGAACCGCGGACAATGCATGATTTCAGGGGATTTCCCAAGGCACTTTACGATGTCCAATATCCTGCTAAAGAAAGTTTGGTTTTGGCGAAGCAAAACCGGAATATCGTATCGAAAACAGAAGTGCATTTGGATGAAAATGGAGGTCTTGATCATGGTGCCTGGAGTTTCATTAAACACATGTATCCCGATGCCGATGAGTTTGGTTTCGATTCGGCCATTGAAGACAGTACAGCATTGAAAAGGTGTATTGAAAAGGGAGACCACATGCCACTTGTAGAGTATTCTAAACAAGGTAGGGCCTTCAAACTTGCCATACCCACACCAGAACATTTTCTGCCGTTACGGTACATCCTGGCACTCAGGGACAAAAAAGACACATTGATATTATTTATAACGACAAGGCCGTGAGCGGATCGCTGACCATGACTTTGGGCCCGAAAATGGAGTGGAGCCGTCTTCAGGATGTTGAAATGAACTCATGGAACTCGAGAATCCATCCAATTCATAGACAGAGCATAATACTTCTGCTGTTGCACTCTGACATTCCGGTTCGCTGCCTGTATCACACTGTGAGTTGACCCGGGTAGCCATCCAGCAAATGAGTGCTGAAAAGTAGACAAGACGTTTCATTACCCTGCATGTTTGATGCATTAAAATCAGATCAATATTCAATATCGCCGAACGAGATGAAAGAGTGAGGGCTGTTCTTCTCAACGGCTCGAGGGTGAATACGCTAATCCCTGAGGATGATTTCCAGGATTTTGATGTTGTTTACCTGGTAAACGATTTATCCAGCTTTCAGGTAGATCCGGACTGGATTGAAGTTTTCGGAGAACGGATCATTATGCAGAGGCCCAGAACCATGTTCGCAAAGGGCATTTGCGGATTGTTGCAATGAATTCTGGTGGGTATCTACTTATGTTGTCAAGGGATTAGTTAGAGATGAGATCCTGTATGCCAAAGAAATGCTCGAAATTCCTTTGCGGAAGATGTTTTTACGTATGCTGTTCTGGCATGCCGCATCGCTGCACGGATTCGCAATAAATGTCGGGAAAGCACAGAGATTCCTGAAGCATTATATCGATACCGATTTATGGGGGAATATATTGCGCACCTATCCAACAGCTGAGATAGATGATGTCTGGATGAGTCTTCAATTGTTGATGCAGGAATTCAATGATGTCGCAATAAGAGCGACTTGGCTTGGAGGACAATGAGGATGAAGCCAATAATGTGAAGAAATATGTTGGTAGGATGGGGGATCGGATAATTGGTTAAACTTCAATGAATTGCCTGATATCAAATAAAATTCTGTTATAGAGCCATGAAATATCGTGTAATATTTCAGTTGATTTTGTACCTTGTTTTTGTGTGCACAATAGATTTCAAGTCACTTTTACAGGACCCATTCACAGAAATTTTTGAATGAAATGCAGATAGATATGAGACATATATTGATATTCTTTTTTTTAACGGTTTCACTTACAATTGTGTCATGCAATAATTTAAATAAAACAAGTACAATGACACCTTCAATCGATGATGTGTGGGAAGTGGATTTCTTCGATGATTTTGAGTCCTTCAATCCCGAAAACTGGCAGGATCAGCGTATATGGGTCAACGATGAAAAACATTGCTATGTGCCCGACGGGCAGTTTGGCACCCGTGAGGTCAGCAATGGAACACTCAAATTAAAAGTTGTTAATATCGGAGAAAAACGCCCCTGTGACAATATGGACAAGCACGGCAACAAACATCCTGACACGGAATATGTGGCGGGTCGCATTGCTTCCAAGAACCGCAAAGAATTCATCAAAGGTAAATGGACAGCCCGATTAAGGTTGGTGGGTGAAACTGAACCCAGCATGTTCCCGGCCTGGTGGATCCTGGGCGCCCGCAACAATGAACCGCCTGTCCAGGAGGAAGATGAAAATATCTGTTGGCCGCTGACAGGCTCGGGTGAGATCGATATTTTTGAACACCACGGAGACGGACAGAAAAACCACTACACTGCTGGCGCCATTAAAAACCTCGGGGAATGTGACAAAGGCGACTGGTGGAGTTTGCGTACCGATATTCCTGCAGCACTGACTGAATTCCACGAGTATTCCGTAGAATGGGAGGGCAGCGATCTCGTCTATCGACTTGATGGAAAGGAAGTCTATCGTAACGTTGGTGAGGGGGACAAGTATCCTGAAGCCATGTTCGCCATATTGAATTACGCCAAGATCACTGATGCCCCGATGACGGGTGAGTGGGTCATGGAAGTGGATTGGGTGAAGCATGAATTCAGGAAGTAATTCCCTTCAAATCCGGTAAAATGTTCCCTACTTTTTTAAAAAGAGTTCGTGCCACGAGTTATTCGTGGCACGAACTCTTATAATGAGATCAACATATACTTTTTAAAAACACATCTTTTATTTTATCAAAGTGTTGTAAATCAGGTAAATATGTTCGTTTTATTCACATTTTACACATATTAATTTATTAAAAGTGAACTCGTGCCACGAATACTTCGTGGCACGAGTTTGCGAGTTTTAAGAATTATTGAAATTTATCTTTCTATGAAATACAGGAAGTTTACACCCGATTGTCCGAAAGTCTCTGAAATTGGCGTGGGCGCATGGCAACTGGGTATTAATTCAGGATGGAAGAGCGTGAGTGAAAATGAAGCCATTACAATGGTGCATCAGGCCCTGGACCGTGGAGTCAATTTTTTTGACACAGCACCCAACTACGGTCAAGGGACGAGTGAAGTGAGACTTGGGAAGGCATTCAAGGATGTGGACAGAAGTTCTATCGTCGTCAATACCAAGTTTGGCCATACAGATAATGGCAAAACAAATTACAGTGCGGATTATATCAGGGCATCCCTTGAAGGAAGCCTGCGCCGAATGGATTTTGATTATGTCGATTCCTTGATTATTCATAACCCACCCTCGGATATACTAGATGGCAATAAAAATGATCACTATGAGATTCTTGAAAAATTAAAAGCCGAAGGGAAGATTCGCGCTTATGGGGCTTCGCTGGATTTTTATGATGAGATGAAGCTGTTTATGGATACAACGGGCTGTGAGGTCATCGAAGCATTTTTCAATATCTTCTGCCAGGACGCGGGAAGGGCGTTCGATCAGGCCCTTGAAAAAAATGTTGGCATCATAGTGAAAATCCCGCTCGACTCAGGGTGGCTGACAGGAAAATACAATGCCCAAAGTACTTTTACGGGTGTCCGCAGTCGATGGTCACAAAAAGATATTGCAAACAGGGCCGCATTGGTTGGAAAGTTGAAAGAGATTGTTGGTGAAACGTATAATTTGGCACAAATGGCGATAGCTTTCTGCCTGGCCTACGATGCTGTGTCCACTGTTATTCCAGGGAGTCTCAATATGGATCAGCTCAGTGAAAATATAGGCAGTTCTGAGGTGCCTTTTTCAGAGGAAATGAAATTAAAGCTCGAGCGTTTCTGGATCAATGAAGTGCAACCACTCCATCTTCCTTGGTAAATTAGTGAATCCTATTGTGATGTGTGGATGTATGCTCTTTTCTCAATCGCATTGTCTTTGTTAAATAGAGTGCTTTTATTAGTCTGCTGTAGTTTAGAGATCAGACTTTGACTAACTTTATCGGGCTCAGAATTGAGTAGTAATTTCCTGAACCGATTGTGATTTGGAAATTTGACAATTGTTAACAATTAAAATATATGAACAATGAGAGTAAATGCATTTGCTGCCAAGGAGCCTAAAGGAAGGTTGGAGCCCTTTTCATATGAATTGGAAAATATAGGTCCTGAACTAGTTGATATTAAGGTATCTTATTGCGGATTATGTCATTCAGACTTAAGCATGATCAACAATGATTGGGGGATGACACAATATCCTATCGTTCCGGGTCATGAAATTGTTGGAGTAGTTGTGGCTGCAGGTTCTGCTGTAAAAAATATCAACGTCGGTGATAAGGTCGGTATGGGATGGAATTCAGCGTCCTGTATGAGCTGTCAGTCATGCATGAGTGGAGAACATCATCTTTGCGCAAGCAATGAGGCAACGATAGTCGGCAGACACGGTGGATTTGCAGATCATGTGCGTGGGCACTGGTCCTGGGCGGTTCCACTTCCTGATAATATAGATATGAGCAAGGCTGGTCCTCTGTTCTGTGGAGGGATTACTGTCTTTAACCCGATCGTGTTGGCTGGAGTGCAACCGACGGACAGGGTAGGGGTGATCGGTATTGGTGGATTGGGTCATATGGCGGTTAAATTCTTGAAGCACTGGGGATGTGAAGTTGTTGCCTTTAGTTCAAACCCAGCCAAGAAAGATCAGATTCTGGCCATGGGCGCCACAAAAGTGATCAATTCAAGAGATCCTGAAGAACTCGAATCAATTGCCGGTCGTTTGAACTTTATTTTGAACACCACGAATGTTGAACTTAACTGGGATTCCTATCTTTCCACTTTGGCACCTAAAGGCGTATTCCATACCGTGGGTGCCGTTTTGGAA
>JBFKJL010000214.1:0-4751 GCA_041631795.1 Saprospiraceae bacterium
ATGAATACAGGTTTATTCCAGCAGACCAGCCACTCAATTCATTTAAATTATTCCAGGAAAGAGAGCGAAAGTTGGAACACGACATTTACCATTTCGATGATAAATGGTTTATCAGAACCAATAAGGACGGTGCTCAGAATTTTAAATTGATGGTCACTCCCGAAAATGCGACGTCCAGTGAAAACTGGAAGGACTTCATTCCGCACAGAGATGAGGCCTTCCTGACGGATATTGAAATATTCACAGACTTTCTCGTGGTCAACGAAAGAGTGGACGGGATCACAAAAATCAGGATCAGGCCATGGGACAAGGGTCAGGAACACTACATAGATTTCGGCGAAGCGGCCTATATGTCATACACAACGACAAACAGGGAGTTTGACACGGATGAGGTCCGGATATATTACTCCTCATTAACGATCCCAGGTACAACCTATGATTACAACATGACTTCACGAACCCTCAATCTGATGAAACGCCAGGAGGTTGTGGGCGATTTTAATCCCGATGATTATCAGTCAGAAAGACTAATCGTCACAGCAAGAGATGGCGCTCGGGTGCCTGTGAGTCTTGTGTACAGAAAAGGCTATAAAAAGGATGGTCGTCGCCCCCTCCTACTCTATGGATATGGATCTTACGGATACAGCCTTGATCCTTATTTCAGTTCTGTGCGGCTGAGTTTGCTGGATCGCGGTTTTGTCTTTGCGATAGCCCACATCAGGGGTGGACAGGAAATGGGAAGGCAATGGTACGAGGACGGGAAGTTTTTTAAAAAGAAAAACACATTCATGGATTTCATCGATGTTGCCGACCACCTGGTAGAGGAAAAATACACCGGAAAGGAGAATCTCTTCGCAATGGGAGGCAGTGCAGGTGGTCTATTGATTGGTGCCGTTATCAACATGCGACCCGACCTTTGGAAGGGTGTGATCGCCGCAGTTCCCTTTGTCGATGTGGTCACTACAATGCTGGATGAATCCATTCCGCTCACGACCGGTGAATATGACGAATGGGGCAATCCCAATGAAAAAGCCTACTACGACTATATGAAATCCTATTCGCCTTACGATAACGTCACAGAAAAGGACTATCCCGCCATGCTGGTGACCACAGGTTTTTTTGATTCACAAGTCCAATACTGGGAACCTGCCAAATGGGTCGCCAAGTTGAGGGACATGAAAACTGACAATAATCCGATCCTGCTTCATTGCGATATGGATGTAGGCCATGGCGGCAAGTCCGGAAGATTTCAAAGATATCGGGAAACGGCCCTGGAGTATGCATTTTTACTGGATCTTGCCGGGAAAACAGATGTGGATATTAAAGGGTAACCAGGACTTTTATGCTTCAGTTGATTTCAGGGAAAAACGGGCATTATATGGCTGGAATTATCAGCGGTGACCTCAAAATCTCACAGGTTTCACCAAACTTATTTTTTTAGAAACGGGATAGCCATTTTCAAAAAATTATTGAGTCCGAAAAATGGCAAAGAGGACAAGGCTTCACCGACCAGGACTGCGTGACGCGAGCCTAACAACCATAAGTTCGTAAAAAGTCCACAGCATTGACACGATCAAATTTAAGACGTGAAGCATATTGAGATAAAAGATGTATAGGTCATTTTTTGGATCTTAGACATTTTGTTTCCTGGGTTCCAGTCTACGTTGTGATTTTGACTATTCAACAGAGGCCAGGTTTCGGATAATCATCGATCAAAATGTGCTGCAAGCACCGCCCTCTCTTCATCTGTGAGGCGCGCTTCAGGATGAGCCAATTTATATGAAGCAGGAGGCATCCAAGCTTTCTTGATGTATTCGACACATTCATCCTTCTTATGAGATTTCTTTTCGTCTGAATAGTTTTGCCAGTCAGAAAAATTCAGGGATCGTCTTGCGTTGCGAACGTGTGATTGCAGCCACCAGGATACTGGCGCTACATTGGCATACCAGGGATAGTCCGTTTCGTAGGAGTGACAATCAAAACAAGCCTGTACCAACAAAGTCTGAATTTGATCTTCACCGGAAAAATCAGCCAGGTAATTGTCAGCCGGATCATATTCGGGGACGGATTTATCAATACCTATAAACTGAATAGCACTAAACAGTAAAATGATACCTAGTATTATTTTCTTTTTCATCCTCCTAAGTTAAGGAAGCTTTTGAAATAAGGATATGAGGGATTTTTTTTCATGATCCCAATTATAGATTTTGCGAGCACGCCGACAATTGTCTACAAGACTGCCATAAAGCATTTCAGATTCCAGGGCCCTGACGGCATCCAGGTATGCATCAAGATCAAGTTTGTCGATCACCAGGCCAGTCTTACATGATTCAAGAATAAGCTTGTATTCAGGAAAATTCATATTGATCGACGGAATACCCAGGTGCATGTAATCAAAGAATTTGTTTGCCAGTGAAAGCCTGTAATTTTCGCTTCTAGCATCCAGGATATTCAGTCCAATTGATGCTTTTGCCAACTTTGCATTCATTGTTTCGGGGGTCAAATAACCAAAAAACTGAATTCGATTTTCAAGAGACTTCTCCTTTGCAAGTTTTTTCAGCTCAGCTGTGATATCCCCGTCACCAATAAGCCAGAGAACATAGCCTTCAAGATGTGACATGGCCTCAATGGCCAGTTCAAGTCCTCTGCCCTTGTTAAGGACCCCCTGGTAGCAAATAATCCTTTTGTTCTCCAGGTCGCTTCTAAAATTCACCAGACTGACAGGGACGTTTCGGATCGTGTGAAATTCTGTTTTATATCGATTTGTGTAGTAGTTTTTTAGCGAAGTATTGACGGTCAGATTCAGCTGCATCCGAGGAATTGTCACACGGGCAACAGCCTTCCATATCCATTTTTTCAATGGTTTCCCGATCAGTTCGGGAACTTCATAAAACAGTTCATGCGCATCAAAAACAGCAACTTTAGACTTAAGAGATGATACAATAGCCACGGGACATATCGTATCGAGATCCACTGCATATATTATTCGGGCTTGAGATTTCCACATGTGGTAAAGCAATCTCAAATTGAATTCCAGGTAAAAAAATGGGCCCGACCTTATGGAGGTCTGTATTTCCTTATGGACAATGTTATCCAAATACAGAACATCAGTCCTGGCCCTGCTTATCCAGGTCACGGAATAACCCGCATTGGCAAGAGCAGCCGCTATTCTCTGCATCCTGCGGTCGTATTCCGCATAACTTGTTGATGCGATTACGATTTGACGTGTGCCTTTCATTTTAACACCATATAATTCTGTCTTCAATTATACGCACTTCATTCTCATCAATCCATTCCCTGATCCTTTCCCTGAGCATTTCTTCAGGGATAGCCGAAAAAGCTTTCTTAAGCATCGAAAAGGTCGGCTTGTGTTCCCGAATGAATTTTGCCACTTCCATCACATCCTCTCGCCCAACCCTCCTGGTCTTACAATGATCACAGATGCCGCATGGTGGCCCTGGTTTTGAACCAAAATAGGATTCAATATATTGCTGGCGGCAGCCATGATGGTCAATATACCTGAACAACAACACCAGGCGATCCCGATGCCTGTGACGAAGGTCAGAGTACAATCGATCCTCCAGCCTGACCTCCTTGTGGCTGTACCGCACACCGGGAAATCTTACCCTGGCATGATCGTTGGCTTCCCTGTAGAATGCAACACCTCGGGCATCCATCCATTTCAATGCCTCCTTGACTTTACTTTGGGTTAACTCCAGGCTCTGCCCAATCCGTTTTTCGCTGATCTTCCTGTACCCGTCAAATAACCCATCATAAATTCTTAAGATACCGGTGATAAAATTCTTCATTGCAGGATTGATATCTTTGTCACTCAGGATATTTCTTGTGATATCAGATCGCAGGCGAAGGCTACTGGGGGTAAAAAAAGCGTCTGTCAATTCTATATAGCTTTCATCATTGAGGACCTTCAGGGCATTGTGTGTCTTGAGAACTTGAAGGTTATACCTGTCACAAAAGAGTTCAATGTCAAAATCGAAGAACTTTTCATCTGACTTGCCTGAAGCGACATCAAAATTTACAGCCAGGTATTTGTACACTTTCCGAATGTATGATTCGTCCGGAAATTTATCCCTGGCCTTATCGATGAGATCTTCCTGGTCAGCTACACTGTATAAAACGATGGCATGGGACAAGTGTCCATCACGTCCGGCCCGGCCCGCTTCCTGGACATATTCCTCCACGTTATCCGGCAAACTGTAGTGGATCACCTTCCTGACATTTCCCTTGTCAATGCCCATCCCAAATGCAGATGTGGCTACGAGGATCCTGATGTCACTGGTTTCCCATCTTTCCTGGATAATTTTCTTTTCATCAAAGGATATTCCCGCATGAAAAAAATGACTGTCAACCCCTCTTTTTTCAAGGAATCCTGAAATGAACTCCACCATTCTTCGCGTGCGAGCATATATAATAATATGCTCTTGGGCATCCCTGACATGTTCAAGCACGTTGTGCAATTTATTGTTTGTCTTTTCGACAGTGTAACAGAGATTTGGGCGCCTGGGTGAAGACCTGAAAAGATTATAATCATTGTTAAACTGAAGGGTGGATACAATATCCTCAGCAACTTTCTTAGTCGCTGTTGCTGTCAAAGCTGTGACCGGAAGATGGGGAAACCAGGATCTTAACAGGGCAATGTTCCTGTAGGCCGGTCTGAAATCATGCCCCCATTGGCTGATACAATGGGCTTCATCTACAGCAACAAAGGATATGTGCATCTTGTGCAAACG
>JBFKJL010000215.1:0-4750 GCA_041631795.1 Saprospiraceae bacterium
CAACAATAATTCAGTATTTGTCGAAAATGGCCATGGCCGAATTAACGACATCAGGGTCGGCATTCCCACACCCGTACGACTCCGTCAAATGGAGAATGGCAGCACAAGGATAGAAATTATCACTTATCATGCTGGATGCTAGTGCCTTATTAAATTAAAGAATCCTGGCACAGGCAGAGGTATATTCAGGGCAATATACTTTGCAAGGGACCTGAAGCGACATATAGGAGAATCGTTGTTATTTTCTTTTCATGCAAATGTCCAATCCACCGGAGCTTGAGCAAAGGTGGATTTTTTATTGACAAGGCTGTTGCATTGCCTGTTTAAAGTTTCTTTTTCTTACTCGACCTGGCCCTTGGATTGTACTCCAGGCACAAGTCGATCCATGCCTCAAGGTCTTCGTCCATATCAATACCTTCAGGATCTACGAAAACAAATCCTTTCATAGGCCTTCCAGTGAAATCCATTTCTCTCGCCCCGGTTTTGATCAGGGCCTCTTCATAGATCTCGGAGCCAATGCGCGCCATTAAAGTGTTCTTGACGACGCCGACACACATTTTATCATCAACCATGAAACAGAGGCCACCCATCATATTTTTCTCCTGGTAGGACACATGCTTTTCATCCAAACCTTTTCGGATACGGTCTGCTAAAAACTCGTCATAAGGCATATTCTGATTGTGTTTCGAATCGTTTAAAACTGCTGTTCTTTAAATATACGCATTAAATTGGATGCTATTGGATCTTGTCCAGCACTTTGCTGTTCAGCCGGCTATGAATTCCGCATTGTCCAGCCAGGCTGATACCCTATTTTGCATCTATGATCCCGCTTCCGGCCAGGCAACCCACATGAGCTTCACCAGATTGTGTCAGCGGTAGCTAATCCCTGTACATCCATGCCACAAATGATAATGTCACCGGCGCCCAAAAATCCTGCACTGACAACAACCTGTCCTACGACGCGTGTCGTATCACAAGAGGAAGTGAGCATTTGAACTTAGATCAAGACAAAGATCATTGACCCAAGAGCGACCAGTATGTTTGTGTGTGATCCAACTCTTTTTTGGTGCCATTGCCTCTCAAATCCAGTGTCAGCTCCTCCCAATATGGCTATTCCTAAACGCAGAAGAAATATTTGTAAATCCATATCCGGTGATTTTATATCTGCTTCCCATCTCTAGAACCAAGCGTATTATTCAGAAAAAATAAAAATGGCCTTTGTTTCTGGACAAGTCTGATCAGGGACCTTCTTTACCCGAGAGTCTCTCAATAACATAAGACTTTTTGCGTACAGACACAGGGACATGGGAGCCATCTTTCATCAGGAGGTATCCGCCTTCTGTTTTTACATACGCCTTAACTCTTTGGAGATTCACAAGATGGGACTGGTGGACGCGAAGAAAGAGGGTTCCTGATAATACCCCATCATATTCCTTGAGCGTTCTGGTCACAAGGATCTTTGATCCGTCCTCGAGGTAAAAAAACGTGTAATTCCCGGAAGACTCGAGCCGGATAATTTCGCTATGCGCTACCAGACGCAATTCATCATGGGTACTCAATACAAGCCTGGAAGGAGCATCCTGGACATGATCTGATTCCAGCGAATCACTAAGAGCATTCCGAACTTTAGCAATGGCATTGGCAAGCAATTCGGGATCAATAGGTTTAAGAAGGTAGTCTGCAGCCGCATATCGAAATGCCTTCACAGCGTGATCCCTCGATGCCGTTGTGAAGATAATCTTGATGGCGGGGTCGTTGAGAATGTCGATCAGGTCAAAACCATCACCATCACCCATCTGGATATCCAAAAACAACAGATCAGGTTTCACTTCCTTAACAAGTTTTAATCCACTCACAACGCTTTCCGCGGTACCTATAACATCTACATCAGGGTGGTTATCTTCAATATCAACCCTGAGACTCGCGATGGCGAGTGGAATATCATCAATGATGACAGCTTTAATTCTTTCCATGTCGCTTTTTTATTGGCAACCTGATACTGACTTTTGTGCCCAAGGCCTTTGAATTTTCATCCTTCAGGTCTTCATAAATAACTCTTTCCAAATCTTTTCCTCCATGAAGCTTGCTCAACCGCTCCATGATTGCCCGCGTCGACAACGACAAATGATTGCCATTGGTTGCACCGGCACCTCGTTTGGCGGGAATTGTACCTGCGTCAACATACCTCCCCACCCCGTTATCAATAATATCTACAACAATCTCCCCTCCCGCTTTCATCATATTTACTTTTATCTGCCCGCCCTTTTCATACCCTCGAAATCCATGTACAATCGCGTTCTCCGCAAATGGCTGCAGGACCATGGCCGGAATCTGGTCGTCATCAGCAATGTCATCATCAACGCTGATCTCATATACAAATTTCCCGGGATGGCTAAGTTGCTCGAGTTCCAAATACCCCTTTATAAATTTAAGCTCCTCTCGCACGCTGATATGGCTAAATTCAGATTTTTCTAGGACTGTACGCAATAGTTCCGAAAAGATACCGAGGTACTGCCTGGCCTTGCGGTTTTCATTTAAGGCGATGAGTCCTTTGATACTGTTCATCGCATTAAAAATGAAGTGCGGGTTCATCTTGAGCTGGAGCGTCTTTTGACGGGCTTGCAGCAGCTCAAGCTCAAGCCGCAATTTGTCTCTTTCCACCCGCCAGGACGATTCCCTTTGTCGATGTCGTCCCAGTGAAATAAGAGCAACCAAAAAGAACAGACCAAGAGTCCCAAAAAAATATGGCCATGGAGTTTGGAAAATGCTCGAAGAATTATTCAGCATAATCGGTTTTGAATAACCAAAATATCTCCCATCGTGAGTAGCGCGCAACTGTAATCGATGTGTCCCCCTGGCCAGGTCATTGATAAAAAGATAACCGTCGCTATGAAGTTTTTGCCACAGCCCGTCGCCCACCCTGTAGCTGTAGGTGATCCCCGATTGCCCATCCGGGCCAAAACCGTGAAATGGCACAAGGAGGGCCCCTCCCTTAACCGAGACTTCGACCAGTGAATCCCGCTCTTCAATATTGTTGACACCCTTGATGTGCCGAATGAAAATTTCAGGTGGTACCAGGGAGGCAAACGTATTATCATACAGGATCCGATCACCCGAAATTGCCCAAACAGCATTCCAGGCATCCACACAAAAATCATCAACGCTGAATCCCATCTTGCGCATGACCTGGCGTGAATTATCATAACTGTACAAATTGCCATCCCCGGCTTTCATCCAAATCGTCTGTGCGGTACAAATGATATCGTCTACGGATTGAGGAAAAGTAACACCGGGTACGTAATATCTTTTCAACTGTCCACTTAGAAGCACATACAATCGCCCATCCATTGCACTGAGTAGCACTTCATCCTTTTGCGTTTTGGCGATAGTCTTGAACGAAAGCCCATTTCCAGGCTCGTGCATGTTTCCGGGTTTACCTGTAAATAACCGCCCATCAACCAACAAGCATATCTGTCCCTGTGAAAATATTACCTTTCCTTCACGAACGATATATCCAAAATCCTGGCCTTCCAGCATCTTTGTCATGGTGCGATCATACACTTTCAAATCTTTTGTTGTCAGGAGGATGACTTGTTCACTATCCTGGTATACATCAAGAATGTCCCCATCATCATGAGCCATTGGCCCAGGGAATTGACTTCTGGAATTAATGATATTCCCTCGTTTGATCTCGAGCAATGAATAGAGATGTTTGGGCAGATTGCACGGTTGAATCCCTGTAACCTCGATGCTGTCCCAAGTCATTAAATCCCATGATTTGTAGTGACTTGTCATGTCTGAGACGACGACAGATCCTTCTTCCATAAATTGGATAGCACAAGGGTTTTTGACCGGGCTTGAAAATATCCTTGATTGAGCTATGCCTTCAGCCGTCGTGATAAAGACCAAAGTTACGATGAACCCATAAAAACATTTTAGTCCGGGTTCCGTTCTTACTTTGGTACAAAACATAGGTTAAAATATATAAATTGACTTTTATAACGAATAATTTGACTTTTGAATTTCAATCACTTGATGAGGGTATCCTTAATTACATTGGATTTATTCATTATATGTAAATTGAACTCTGTAAAGATATTGCGTATTTTGTGATTGATAAAATGGTTAATGCAAAATGGTCCGATCGATTGTTGATGATGTAAAAAGTGTTTTTCGAAGTGGCAACATGATCTCGAAGATCATCCTTGTCAACATCGGCCTGTTCGTCATTATTAACCTGATCCGTGTTTTCGATTTTGGTGCAGGCTCCAATCCTGACAGTATTTATAACATATTGAACCGGGGGATTGCGCTCCCTTCATCGATGCAGGAGTTGTTAACCCAGCCCTGGTCCATTGTCACCCACATGTTTCTTCACAACGGTTTCTGGCATATCCTCTGGAATATGCTTTTGCTTTTTTGGTTTGGCAGGATCGTCGGTGACTTCATTGGGGACAAACGCATCCTTCCGCTTTATTTCCTGGGCGGGTTTGCCGGTGCCATCATCTATATTTTAAGTGACAATTTTCTTCCCTCGGGAAGTGGTGGCCATGCCATCGCCATGGGTGCATCAGCCGCCGTGATGGCTATAATTTGGACAGCAGCTGCACTTTCGCCTGATTATATCATGCACCTGATCCTTATCGGACCTGTCAAGCTTAAATACATCGCTTTAGCCCTTCTGTTTCTTGATATCATCGGTACGGCTGGCATGCACAATTCAGGTGGTCATTTTGCACATATCGGTGGC
>JBFKJL010000216.1:0-4729 GCA_041631795.1 Saprospiraceae bacterium
GCCAAGTCCAAATCTAAGCTCTACATTCATTTTTGCAAAGGAGGATATTTATTTTCTTTACCCCAATAATTACAGTCATTACAACAGGCTGTACAACGACACATTCCAGCATGGGGGGATTTCCCTCGAAGAAGTCGTTTGTCCCTTTATAGAATTGGAAACAAAGTCCTGATGGCAGGATCTTTGCTGAGTTCCTCAACATCCCTGATGATTAAATAATGCGGCAGAAAGTAAATTGTATCCTGGCGTCCGGAAAGGTCCGTGAAATGCATCCTGGCTATAGTGACAAAGAAAAGGCGTTTTTCGGAGACGTTTTGGACGGAAGTCCAGCCAATCCTGCGTGTTGTAAAGTAATTTGATATATCGATCCCTTCCAGCCCGATATCGACACGGGACAACCTCAAGATGGTGAACCTGAACAGCAGGACAACGGCGAGGAAAATGAGGACATAGGTGATCATAAAAGCCTTTGTACCCAGCAATCCCAGGTATTCCTTTTCCACGAGCAACAAGACGAGGAAGAAGCAGGACATGATCACCAGTGAAAATGTTGGGAAAAAAATTTTCAGAACAAGTGTGGCATTGGATGAGATCCTGTAGGTCCGGTTCACTCTTTATGGTGTTTTTCGTTTGTACGCCGCGAAACGACTATACTGATTTCGTAGAGTATAAAAATCGGGATACCGATCAGGAACTGCGTGACAACGTCAGGGGGTGTGATGATGGCTGCCAGGATGAGGATGATGATAATGGCGTGTTTCCTGTATCTTTTCATATATTCTGGTGTTAACAGCCCGATGCGCGAAAGGAAGTAGACGACAATCGGCAACTCAAAGACCAGGCCGACAGGTATGGTGAACATTGTCATGTAATTCACATAAGATGCCAGGGTCGGGCTGCTGATGACATCGGCCCCGACAGAATATCCGACGAGGAAGGTAATGGCAAATGGTGAAATCACGACATACCCAAAGAGAACGCCGGAGAAAAAAAGGAGGGAGCAGATCAGGACCATGCCCCGTGCGGCCTTTTGCTCACTTTTATAGAGTCCGGGTTTGATAAACCGCCATATCTCCCACATAATGTATGGAAATGACGCGATCAGTCCCAACCAGAAGGACACTTTGAGGTGGGTGAAAAACTGCTCGCCCACCTCGCGCGGCAATAATTTAAAATCCGGGGGTGAAAAACATGTGGTTTCCGATATCCAGCAAAAAAACCTGTACGTCCAGAAATCAGCGTAGCGCGGTGCGAAAATGATCTTGTTGAACACAAAATCTTTCAAAGCAAAGACAACAATTGCAAAAAGCACGATCGAGATAATGGAGCGGATGATGTGCCAGCGGAGTTCCTCAAGGTGTTCCAGGAAACTCATCTCTTTCTCTGTATGCGATTTTGACTTATCTGTCATAGGCTGTGTGTCTGCAAAAATAATTGATGATCATGTAAAAATCATGTGGTTAAAAGTTATAATTTGCATTGATTTTTATTTCTTTCCTATTGTTGTTGAAGATAAAGGTCACCTGATTCGTTTTGATAGTATACATCATTATATTCATTCTCAGCCTTGCCGTCCTGCTTCTCGCCTCGGATTGGTTTGTCGGATCTGCAGAAAAAATCGGTCTTTCTTTTGGTGTTTCCCCATTTATTATTGGTGTGACCATCGTTGCATTTGGCACTTCTTTGCCTGAACTCGCCACCTCAATAGCCTCTGTCTTTACGGGTTACAGTGAAATTGTTATCGGTAATGTCGTAGGCTCAAACATCACGAACATCCTGTTGGTTCTCGGACTGACCGCCGTCCTCGGCAAAGGGATCAATCTCGAATTCAATATCTGGAATATTGATATGCCGATCCTGTTTATATCGGCTTTCCTGCTATTTTTCGCTGTGGGCGACCTGGAATTCAGCATGATCGAGACTGGAATCTTTATTTTGGGTCTTGTCGTTTTTTTACTGAATTCAGTTTCAGGCGAAAAGTCTGAGGTCCACAAGGCCGACAAGGCGAGACCCCTGGATTATGCCAAGCTTGTTGTAAGCGGGGTCCTGGTGTACTTTGGTGCAGAATATACCATCACTGCCATTGAATACATCTCGGAAACTTTATCGATCAATCCCGAGATTATCGCATTGACAGCTGTGGCCCTGGGCACTTCATTACCCGAGGTTGTCGTCAGTATTGCCGCAGTCCGCCGGGGAAAGAATGCCATTGCAGTGGGAAATGTATTGGGATCAAATATATTCAATACTTATGCTGTTATGGCGATACCATCAATGTTTGGGCCATTGACTATACCTGAACACGTCGTGTCTTATAGCGTTCCGTTCATGCTTGTGGTCACCGTTATTTTTGGAATTACCACCTTTACGCGGGTGATCAGCAAATGGGAAGGATATATGCTTATCCTGATCTATATTTACTATCTCAGTGAATTGCTCAGGGGAATAATTTAAAATTCTTGTTTACTTTTCCGGCCTGTCCTTTGATAATTGTTCTGAAATGGTATTTTTATACAAATGACATATCTATCATGAAAATAATCACTACAATCCTGGTGGCTGTTGTCTTGAGTTTTCAAGCTCAAAGCCAATGCGATATCAACAATGTTTCTATCACTGCCATCCTCGCGGATCCTTCCGGAGGCGGCAATGCCTATGATACGAATGGCGATGGTGACACCAATAACCAGGCAGATGAATTTGTGGAGATCTGCAACCAGGGTATGGTCCCTGTAGACATCTCCGGGTGGGAATTGGGCGACAACGATGATGTCTGGCCGGATTTGACCTTTCCGGCTGGTACTGTGCTCGCCCCTGGGGCATGTGCTCTTGTCGTCACAGATTGGAGCATTGATGATTCTCAGGCTGCGCCCCCTGGGGTCATCGACCTGAATTTGACCGTGGGATGGCTCGCCAATACCGGCGAAGTGGTCACGCTTGCCAATGCCGCGGGTTCAGCATCCTGTTCCGTCGTCTATAATTCTCAGGTGTGTGCGACAGTCAACACATCCCAAATCCCACCTTTTGATCCGACGACATGCTCCTCCTGGGGCAATGACCTTGATGGATGCGTGCTCACAGCCGCAGGAGTTGATTGCAACTACGATCTGCAAACACTGCCTGTTCAGTATTTATCTGTCAAGGCCGCACAACGTGGACAATCGATCCTTGTTGAATGGGTAACGGCATCCGAAGTGAACAATGAAAGATTTGACATTGAATGGAGTCAAGATGGACGGTATTTCCATACTGTGGGTTCTCAAAAGGGAAGAGGGACCACATTGTCCTTACAGGAGTATGCCTTCACCCATATGGATCCGGTGGCCGGCGACAATTTCTATCGCATCAGGCAGGTGGACTTCGATGGTTCATTATCATTTTCTGTTATTCGCCATGCGCGATTTAAGGCAAGAACCAATGTGCAAGTCTATCCCACTGTGGTTGAGGACAATCTCTTTGTGACAGGTTTGCCAGGCCCGTTGACCCTTGAAATCTTTTCGATCAGTGGCCATTTGGTGCACATTCAAAAAGAGGTGGACAATGGCATGATTGACTTGAGCGCCCTGAATCCCGGATTATACATTGTGAGACTGGGTGATGACAATCGATTTCAAAGCCAAAGAATTATAAAGAAATAGACCTGTTCTTATATTTTTGCGGCTTTCTTGTCGTTTGTCTTACAAGCAATGGATCTTATGAAATATTTTTTCCTCGTACTTGGATTCTTAATTTCAGTTGACCTGGTTGGTCAGGCGCAACCTGTAGCGAATTATTCATTTGACAACTGTACCATTGTAGATGACACGGGCAATTATCCCGATGGAACTGTAGAGGGTGGGCCGGAATGTACATGTGGTACTGCGTTCAACGGGTACAGGTTCAATGGAGGTGTATCAGCAATAGAATTGCCTTCAGAAATAAAATCAATATTTGAAGACGACTTTTCCCTGAGTTTTTATCTATGGGTTGAGGATGCTGCAATGCCCTATCCCATCTTTTCGATTAAGGATACGTGTTCGCGCGATTCTTCTTTCGTCATCCGGTTTATCCCGCAGTCAAACCTTCTTGAGATTGAATTTTCAAAGAATATTGCTGACGGTGTTTTTTTCAGGACTGAACTGGACAGGACACTTTGCTGGCATCAGATAGTTTTCACTAAAAAAGGAAACATTTATTCTGTATTTGTCAATGGGTCATTTGTAGAGAGCACATCCTTTATCATTGACATCCCAGTCAGCAGAAATGGACTGCCCAGGATAGGGGATTCCCCGTGTATCGGTATTTCTGATCAGAATTTCAGGGGCCGTATAGATGAGTTCAGGATTTTTGACACGGCCCTTGATGAGGATGATATCTCTGATCTCCAGCAATTTCCGGACTTGATCACAACAATGGATACGACAATATTCCTCGGGGATAACGTGACCTTGCAAACAGGGGGGACATGTGCATCAAACTTCTTATGGACACCCGGACAATTCTTATCTGATCCAGGGGAGCTTGAACCTGTGGCTCAGCCGGACAATACAGTGACCTATACCCTGACCTTGAGTCATGGAGATTGTATAACAAGTGACCAGGTGACCATCAATGTGATTGATGAATC
This sequence comes from Saprospiraceae bacterium, assembly GCA_041631795.1. Taxonomy (GTDB): domain Bacteria; phylum Bacteroidota; class Bacteroidia; order Chitinophagales; family Saprospiraceae; genus JBFKJL01. Next base: position 4,607 of record JBFKJL010000216.1, read on the forward strand.
CGCTCTTTTATGCGAAAACATATTGTTGCCGACAGCATTTTCTCCCAATGGTGACGGACTGAATGACAGGTACGGCATCAGTAACAGCTTTATAGTTTCCGCCCTTTCATACTTTGAAATATA
>JBFKJL010000217.1:0-4690 GCA_041631795.1 Saprospiraceae bacterium
AGGTAGAATGAAAGATTGTGGACCGTTGCAATCTGAGATGCGAGGATTTCTTTTGAAAGAAACAAATGCCTGAGATAGGCCTTGCTATGGTTGCGAGACAGGGGAGAGGGGCTCGTTTCATCAATGGGAGAAAAATCGTCTTTCCATCGGGCATTCTTTATGTGGATCAGCCCTTCTGCCGTGTATAAGATTCCGTGACGCGCATTCCGTGAAGGCAAAACACAATCAAACATATCCACACCCATTGATATGCATTCCAGGATGTTTTCAGGAAGCCCGACACCCATCAGGTAACGGGCCTTATCCAGCGGCAGATGTTGGGTGCATTGATCGGTGATCTCATACATTTTATCATGGGGCTCTCCGACAGACAGGCCTCCAATGGCGTTGATGGGGCTGTTTTTCTCAGCGACAAAAGCACAAGACTCACGGCGCAGATCCTTGAAGACACTGCCCTGAACGATTGGGGCGAAGACCTGGGAATAGGCGTGAGGCCCCTGGGCTTCATGAAAAGTTTTAAGGCACCGGTCGAGCCATCGATGTGTCAGCTTCATGGATTTCATGGCATACGCGTATGTGCTTGGATACGGCGGACATTCGTCGAAGGCCATAATGATATCTGCACCGATTGACTTTTGGATTTTGACGACGTTCTCGGGCGTAAAAAAATGCCTGCTTCCGTCAATATGTGAGTTGAACATGACGCCTTCCTCGGAAATTTTACGCATGCTCCCAAGGGAATACACCTGGTATCCGCCAGAATCAGTCAGGATAGGCTTTTTCCAGTCCATGAATTTATGAAGCCCACCGGCAGATTCTATAATGTCTGAGCCCGGGCGAAGGTAAAGGTGGTAAGTATTGCCTAAAATGATTTGGGCGCCGATAGTATTATCAAGATAGTAATTATCGGTGGCCTTGACCGTTGCCCGTGTTCCTACGGGCATAAATATCGGGGTGTCAATGGAGCCATGAGCCGTTTGAAGGACACCTGCGCGGGCCCGGCATTCCGAGTCGGTATGTAACAACTGAAAAGCCATCAGGGAACTTTTTTACCGGTGGCAGCTGTCCAGATCCTGAACCATGTTTCATCATCAATGCGGACATTAAGGGCCTTTTGGGCAACGAGGATGCGATCAATATTAGATGAACCGGTAATGGGCAGCATTTGGGCGGGATGATGAAGCAGAAAGACGTATGACAGCATGTCCAGGGTCCACCCGAGATCATCACTCAAAGCCCGAAGCCTTTCCCTGCGAAGGAGAATTTCGGCATTCGCCTGGCTTTTAAATATCAATCCCCGACCGAGAGGAGACCAGATCATGGGCCGGTAATTTTCCTGGATAGCATGATCAAAAGTTCCATCAAGGAACGGATCAAGGTACATCAGTGACGCTTCAACCTGGGTTGTGCACAGGTCAAGGCGAGATTGTAGCATATTAAACTGTGATGTGGTAAAATTTGAGACCCCAAAGAATCGAACCTTGCCACATTCTTTTAACAACTCAAAAGCCTCTCCAATGATATCAGGATGCATCAGTGGGCTGGGCCTGTGTATGAGAAGCACATCAATATAATCCGTGTTGAGATTTTGGAGAGAAGTTTCGACCGACCGAAGAAGATGATCTTTGGAAGTATTGTAGTGTTTGGCCTTTATCTCCGGGCGGTGGTCAGACGGCATCATGATGCCGCATTTGGTCACGATCTGAATATCGCTTCGCTTAGAACCCGCGCGAGCCAGCGCCCGCCCAAAGTTTGCTTCGGTTGTATGGCCCCCGTAAATATCAGCGTGATCAAAGCTCGTAATGCCATTGTCGGCACACTGGTCAATAAGAAAGCCCATATCTCTATCAGAAAGCTGGGCCCCCCAGGCACCCCAGTTCATCACCCCGGCCACAATTCTCGAGAGCGAGGGTCCGTTTTTAGATAGCTGAACTTTTTCCATGATATGTCAAATAAGCGAAAATAAATAGTTTTGATGGTCAATAAGCTAAGATGAAGATCTATAATTTCTCCAAGGTTCTGGCAACGCCCTTTGTCATTGTTTTTGGCTGGATTCTGTACAAAACATTTTCAGATTCATTTTTCGATCATTCTATATGGATGATCCCGCCATTTTTATTTTTAGCCCTCATTTATGTTTTTCAAAACGAAATCAATTATTGGTGGTGGTCCCGGAATGGATTTCCGCTGGATGACGAGGTCAAAGCGCTTTTAAGGCGACACAGTACATTCTACAATGCCTTGAACCAGGATGGAAAAAACCTTTTTGAACACAGGATGTTTCTTTGGCTTGAAGGAAAGGTCTACACGGCCCTGGGGCGCCAAAAAGAAAAAGTGCCGAGAGATATTGCTGCTATGATCGCACAGATTCCGGTCACCATGACCCTGGCCAGGGATGACTTTTTATTTCATCCGTTTGACCGCATCTTCATTTACAAGCACGCCTTTCCCTCTCCACGGTATCAATTCCTCCACACATGTGAGACGTTCGTTGAGGACGGTGTCATTATTCTTTCACTAGAACATTTTCACGCAGCAACCATTGATCCACATCGCTTTTACCACCCTGGCTGGCACGCTTTTTCTGAAGCGTTCATCAAATCACATCCGGCAGAAGCCTACCCTGAGCCGTCGGAAAAGCACTGGTCAATAGTTGAAAACATAACGGGATTTTCAAAAAACTTTATTGAAGACACGCTTGGATTTCAGCATGTAGACCTCCTGCCGGTCCTGGTCACGATATATTTCTTATATCCTCAAAAGTTTAGTGAGACATTACCCCGGGAAAAAGATCTGCTCGATGCAATGTTTATAAAAGGGACACTCCGGGATGATTAACAGGCCCCACAAATGTCGGCCAGGTGTCATTTTATCCATAAAGCACACACTCATATAAGGTATTCAGCATGGTATTCCTGTCAAAAGGATAGCATTTGAGTTGATTGGCTTAAATCATACAATCGTTTCATTGATACCAATAGAGAAAAACTCTGAAACCTGGCTGAGAATCTCAAATGCTTTTACACCTGTTCGGTGTGATTTGAAACAGGATTAAAATAAGAGAATGAAACAGCGAGCCACCCTCTTACTGCTCATTGCAGTCGCATATGGTATCAATGGACAAAATTGCCAATTTATCAATGCCAATGGAGATTTTGAAATCACAACGTATATTCCCGGATCGGAAAACAGTCAGGGTATAAGTTACGGCACCATTGACAACTGGCATGCCACACACGGTACGTCGGATTATTTTGACCACCACTGGAACTGGTATGACCTCGTGAATCTGGAGTCGAACATTGGACACATTTGTTATGGCAACAGGCCAACGCATGATCACAGTGAAGGCATGTACACCGAGGCAGTTTTTAAAAGCGATGAGTCCGTATCCTACAACATCTCATTTGACTTTTCTTCCTATTGCGATTCAGACAAATTTGGCAAGGTGCATATTTACCTTGCCAATAATCTCCAGCCAGGCGGATCCAATGGTTTTTATTTTCCAACGCCAGAGAAGTATCCTGAATGGTTTGATCGGACACAGCTGGTCGACATCATAACACTTGATGAAACGACAAGTCATGAGGCTTTTGGCATGCAGCATTACCAAAGAAACATCAAGCCCGACGGCGATTATTCTCAATTGTGGTTCTTTACCGAATACATGCACGAATACACAGGATTTGTAAATTGTGGCCTCCTCATGGACAATGTTATGGTGGAGTGTCAGACGGAAAATTTGAAGAACATTGTTTTTGAGGCCATGGGTCAAAACATGTATGCTTTGAAGGGGCTGTTCCTGGATGAGGAAGATGATCTGGCATATACGTGGAACTTTGGGGACGGCACCTACAGTGACAAAAGTGATCCGATGCATGTTTTCGAAAACGGCATTTACGATGTGTGCCTGGATATCACAAATACAGATGGATGCTGTGGACAGTTGTGCAAGCAGTTGGTTGTGGGAAATTTTGAGACAAAGGATGTATGCGATTATGACATATGCCTGGACATGGCAGGAGAGCCGACCATAGAGGAAATTCGTGTGACAAGTTGGACCGGCGAAGCTTATACGCTTAATTCAGGATCGGAATATTTTCATTTTCCATATTGTCTGGCCTACTGGTCACATTGCCAGAGAGATGTCCTGGAGCTCGACATCCTGGTGGATGACCTGAATGCCTGGTTCAAAAGAGAGGGACTCGACGGGAGGATCCAGGAAGGTGAAGACACCGGCAGTGTGTATAACGGGTGCAGGGGCAATGTACTTTCTGTCAGTAAATCTGAAATGACATTTGATTATATTATGATCAGGGACATGTCACAGCATGGTTCTGAGGAAGCAGTGCCATATGAGTTTTATTATAAAAACTGTTCACAAAAGATTTTTATCCCCGAAAGCGACCGCTCAGCCAGGGACAGTGGAGAATCCTCCGGAATGGTCAAGGTGTTTCCAAATCCTGCGGAGGACTATATCCACGTGATGACGAAGAGCGTTAAGGAAGAAAATGTCACACATCAATTATTGGATTCTGGTGGAAACATTTTGTTTTCTTCGAATTCCAATAATCCCATGGGTGACAATGGCAATCGATTTGAAATGAGTGGAATAAAGCCCGGGGTCTATTTTTTAAGAAGCCTATTGGGTCAAAACATTGAGGTCCAAAAAATTGTCAAGATCTAGGTC
>JBFKJL010000218.1:0-4677 GCA_041631795.1 Saprospiraceae bacterium
GCACGGGTGATACCGTTCAAAGGCGCATGGATGGAATTCACGACAGACATCAACAATGTGATGTTTGCGTACATCGACAGGAAGAAGAAATTTCCTGTCACCACTCTCCTCAGGGCCATCGGGTATGACTCCGACAAGGAAATCCTTGAAATATTTGGACTTGCAGAGGAAATCAAGGCCGACAAGCGTTCCCTTAAAAAAGCCATAGGCCGAAAACTGGCTGCCCGCGTCCTGAAAAAATGGAATGAAGACTTTGTGGATGAAGACACTGGCGAGGTGATCACCATTGAAAGAAATGAGATCATCCTCGAACGCGATGATGTGATAGACGAAGAAAACCTGGAACTGATCCTCGATTCTTCAGTCGAATCTGTCATTCTCCAGAGAGAAAAACTTGACGAAGGCAAGGATTACAGCATTATCTACCAGACGCTTCAAAAGGATCCCTCGAGCTCAGAGCTTGAGGCGGTTCAGCAGATCTATCGCCAGCTCAGGGGTACAGATCCCCCGGATGAAGAAACGGCCAGGGGTATAATCGATAAGCTCTTCTTTTCCGACAGGCGATACAATCTCGGGCAAGTGGGACGTTACAAGATCAACAGGAAACTCAAACTGGAGATCGATGAAGATACGCTTGTACTGACAAAAGCTGACATCATTGAGATCATCAAATACCTCGTCGACCTGATCAATCAAAAGGCAGAACTTGATGATATTGACCACCTGAGCAACAGGCGTGTTCGTACCGTTGGGGAACAACTCTATTCTCAATTTGGCGTGGGTCTGGCGCGTATGGCCAGAACGATACGCGAAAGGATGAATGTCAGGGACAATGAAGTGTTTACACCTATTGACCTGATCAATGCGAGAACATTATCTTCCGTGATCAATTCTTTTTTTGGCACGAGCCAATTGTCCCAATTTCTCGATCAGACCAACCCGCTATCTGAAATCACGCACAAACGCAGGATTTCCGCCTTGGGTCCTGGTGGTTTGTCCCGGGAGCGTGCGGGCTTTGAGGTTCGGGACGTCCACTACTCACACTATGGACGGCTTTGTACAATAGAAACACCTGAAGGGCCAAATATCGGACTGATCTCCACGCTATGTGTACACGCAAAAGTGAACAAAATGGGTTTCCTCGAGACCCCTTACCGAAAGGTGGATAAAGGTCAGGTAAAATTAAAAGGTGGCGTTGAATTCCTGAGCGCAGAAGGTGAGGATTACAAGAAAATTGCCCAGGCCAATGCCATCATCAATGAAAAAGGCGCATTTGTGAACGACCGCGTCAAGTGCCGGGAACACGGTGATTTTCCTGTTCTCACCCCGGAAGAAATCGAATACATGGATATTGCTCCCAACCAGATTGTGGGGGTATCCGCTTCACTTATTCCATTCCTGGAGAATGATGACGCCAACAGGGCACTCATGGGCTCAAACATGCAGCGCCAGGCTGTTCCTCTTGTCAAGCCCAAAGCCCCGATCGTGGGCACCGGGATAGAAAGCAAAGTGGCCCAGGATTCAAGGATCCTTATCAATGCCGAAGGCAAAGGTGTCGTTGAATACGTGGATTCCGAAGAAATAGTCATTCGATATGACAGATCCAAGGAAGATGAATTGGTCTCCTTTGAGGATAACGTGAAAAAGTACAATCTGACAAAGTTCAAAAGAACAAATCAGGGGACGACAATCAACCTTAAGCCTATCGTAAAAAAGGGAGAAAGGGTACAAACAGGAACATTGCTCTCTGATGGTTATGCCACTGAAAAGGGAGAGCTGGCTTTGGGCCAAAACCTCCTGGTGGCATTCATGCCGTGGAAAGGGTACAATTTTGAGGACGCCATCGTGATTTCCGAGCGGGTCGTCAGGGAGGACATTTTCACTTCCCTCCACATCGAAAGTTTTGAACTTGAGGTCAGGGACACAAAATTGGGAGAAGAGGAACTGACAAATGATATTCCCAATGTCAGTGAAGAAGCCACAAAAGACCTCGATGAAAATGGAATTATCAGGCTGGGCGCATGGGTGAAAGAAGGCGATATCCTTATTGGTAAGATTACACCTAAAGGGGAATCCGACCCGACACCCGAAGAAAAACTGCTCAGGGCGATCTTTGGTGATAAAGCCGGTGATGTTAAGGATGCTTCATTGAAAGCGCCACCATCGACCAAGGGTATTATCATCAATAAAAAACTTTTTGCACGCGCCAAAAAGGATAAATTTCAAAAGGTCCAGGAAAAAGAGCTCTTGTCCAAACTCGATGACAACCACGCCGTTGAACTCAATGAACTCAGGACCAAGCTCGTCGATAAATTAGGCGTCCTCCTGAAAGGCAAGTCATCAAAGGGGGTGTTCAGTATCTACAATGAGGAGCTTGTACCAAAAGGAAACAAATTCACAACCAAGACATTGAAAAACCTTGATTACACGCAGGTGGATTATTCAAACTGGACAGACGAGAATAAACTGAATAAGCTCATTGCCCAGCTTCTTCACAATTACAGTATCAAGGTCAATGAAGAAATAGGCCGGTACAAGCGTGAGAAATTCAATATCAGTATTGGTGATGAACTTCCGGCAGGTGTCTTGAAACTTGCCAAGGTGTACCTGGCCAAAAAACGTAAGCTTAAGGTTGGGGACAAACTGGCCGGTCGGCACGGAAACAAGGGCATTGTCTCCAAGATCGTACGTCAGGAAGATATGCCCTTCCTCGAAGATGGCACGCCAGTCGATATCGTTTTGAATCCCCTGGGTGTTCCATCAAGGATGAACCTCGGCCAGATCTTTGAAACCGTCCTCGGCTGGGCTGGTAAGGAACTGGGATTGAGATTTTCGACACCAATATTTGATGGTGCCAGCATGGATGAGATTGAAGATTATATCGAAAAGGCCAATCTGCCCTCTTTGGGACAGACTTATCTTTATGATGGCGAAACTGGCGACAGGTTCCACCAGGAAGCTACTGTGGGCGTCATTTACATGCTCAAACTTTCGCATATGGTGGATGATAAGATGCACGCCCGTTCAATCGGCCCGTATTCACTGATTACACAGCAGCCCCTTGGTGGTAAAGCCCAGTTCGGTGGCCAAAGATTTGGTGAAATGGAAGTGTGGGCACTAGAGGCCTTCGGGGCATCCAATATATTGCGTGAGCTTCTGACCATTAAGTCAGACGACATTGTCGGAAGAGCCAAAGCCTATGAAGCGATCGTCAAGGGGGACAATCTTCCCACACCGGGCATTCCGGAATCATTCAACGTATTGGTCCACGAATTAAGAGGCCTTGCCCTCGATGTCAAATTTGATTAAAATTAAAAACCAGGATATATGCCATTCAAGAAAAAGAATGTTAAGCAAAACTCTTCATTTGAGTCTATAACCATCAGCCTGACCTCTCCGGATGAAATTTTGGAACGGTCATATGGTGAGGTCCTCAAGCCAGAAACGATCAATTACCGGACATACAAACCGGAAAGGGACGGTCTTTTCTGCGAAAGGATCTTTGGTCCTGTCAAGGATTATGAATGCTATTGTGGTAAATATAAAAGGATAAGGTACAAGGGCATCGTGTGCGACCGATGTGGCGTTGAAGTCACAGAAAAAAAGGTCCGCAGGGAGCGGATGGGACATATCAAACTCGTTGTTCCTGTTGTCCACATCTGGTTCTTTAAGTCCCTGCCCAACAAGATCGGCTATATGCTCGGTCTTTCTTCAAAGAAACTGGAGTCAATAATCTACTACGAAAGGTATGTCGTGATCCAGCCGGGTATTAAAGACGGTGATATCGAACACATGGCATTACTGACTGAGGAAGAATATTTTGAAGTCCTTGAAACACTGCCAAAGGAAAATCAGATGCTTGAGGACAACGATCCCCAAAAATTTGTGGCAAAAATGGGGGCTGAGGCTGTCAAGGATCTGCTTGAAAGACTTGATCTGGATGAATTGTCTTATCAGCTCAGGCACCAGGCAGCGACAGAAACTTCCCAACAGAGAAAATCAGAGGCCCTCAAGCGCCTCCGTGTTGTTGAAGCCTTCAGGGATGGGCAAACCCGGATTGAGAACAGGCCAGAATGGGCTGTCATTCAGTATTTGCCTATTATTCCACCTGAACTCAGGCCTCTCGTTCCGCTTGATGGCGGACGCTTTGCAAGCTCTGACCTCAATGACCTGTACAGGAGAGTCATCATTAGGAACAACAGGCTCAAAAGGCTCCTTGAAATCAAAGCCCCGGAGGTTATCCTGCGTAATGAAAAAAGGATGCTCCAAGAAGCTGTCGATTCTCTGTTCGATAATTCGCGGAAATCCAATGCTGTAAAAGCTGAAGGCGGCAGAGCCCTCAAATCTTTGTCAGATATTCTCAAAGGAAAACAGGGACGTTTCCGTCAAAACCTCCTGGGAAAAAGGGTTGATTATTCCGGACGTTCCGTGATTGTGGTCGGGCCGACTCTCAGGCTGCACGAATGCGGTTTGCCAAAAGGTATGGCCGCGGAATTGTTCAAGCCTTTTGTTATCAGGAAACTCATTGAGCGGGGCATCGTCAAAACCGTCAAGTCCGCGAAGAAGCTTGTCGACAGGAAAGATCCGGTTATTTGGGAAATCCTTGAAAATATCCTCAAGGGCCATCCCATTCTCCTAAACAGGGCGCCAACGCTGCACAGGCTTTCCATCCAGGCA
>JBFKJL010000219.1:0-4662 GCA_041631795.1 Saprospiraceae bacterium
GACTCAATGAAATGCATTGAAGTCATGACCGGAGCCGTATTGCCTCGCAATACCTCTACGGTGATCCGCTACGAAGACCTGGTGAAGGATGGGGGTGGTTTTAAGGTTAATACTGAAATTAATGAGGCATCCAATATTCATTTCAAGGGGTCAGACCTTACAAAAGGCAAATTGCTGCTGCACAAGGGAACCTTCCTGAAATCGCCGATGATCGGCATTCTTGCATCAGAAGGCAAGACTCAGCTCAAAGTGGCCAGGAACCCTGTGGTTGCCTTGATTTCATCAGGGGACGAGATCGTGGATATTGACGTTGTTCCCGGTGATCATCAGATTCGCCGCTCAAATACCTATATGCTCCAGGCGGAACTAAAAAAGTGGAACATCCAGCCATACTCGATCCATATCACTGACGATAAAAAATCCATCCATTCAGTACTGGATGAATATTTATCCAAATGTGATGTCCTCATTCTGAGTGGGGGGGTATCCAAAGGCAAGTTTGATCATATTCCTGCCGTGCTTGAAGACATGGGTGTCACTAAACTATTTCACAGGATTGCCCAAAGACCCGGCAAACCATTTTGGTTTGGACAGAAGGAGGAAAAGTTGGTTTTTGCATTCCCCGGCAACCCCGCTTCTACACTTCTCTGCTATAAAAAATATTTTGAGTCCTGGCTGGAAAAGTCTTTGGTCAGAAGTCCCTGTGAGCAACTTAAGATCAGGCTTACTGAGTCCGTTGAATTTAAGCCGGACCTCACTTATTTTCCACAGGTGAGGATCGTTGTGTCTGGCAACGAACTTGTAGGCTCTGTGATCAAGGGACGTGGTTCAGGTGATATGACCAGTCTCGCGAAAGCTGACGGTTTTGCTGAACTGCCAAGGGGCAGATCCTTGTATTCAAACAGTGAATTGTTTAATTTTCTTCCATTATAATATCAATGAAGAAGTCTCTTAGCCATATCGATGAAAAAGGCAACCCCGGCATGGTGGATGTGTCTGGGAAAAATGTGACGTCAAGGACGGCCATAGCACAGGCAACTGTCATTCTTGGTCAGGAGATTATGACCCAACTGAAAACTTCAGGATACCAGACCCGGAAAGGGCCGGTCATCCATACGGCTGTCATCGCCGGACAAATGGCTGTGAAGAAAACTTCGGATCTCATTCCCTTGTGTCACCCCCTTCCGATCGAAGGGTGTGCCATTGATGTTGAAGCCATTGAAGAAAATCTGATCATTACATGTACGGTAAAGACCCTTGCCAAAACAGGGGTGGAAATGGAAGCTCTGACAGGTGTCAGTGTGGCTGCCCTGACCATCTACGATATGGTCAAAGCTTTGTCCCATCGGATCAGGATCCACAACATACATTTAATATCAAAAACCGGGGGCAAATCTGATTTCAATGGATAACCATAAAAAACATAAAGTGATCAATCGATTGGCCGTAGATACATTCAGTTGCCGCGACATTGCATTTTTAGGCGCCACCTGCAGTGTCATTGACCCTTTATTACAATCATTAATACCTGTGTTTGAAATAAATTGCAAGGTAATGGTCGTCACAGGGGACCATAGTGTTCAAACTGAAAAGTATATGATCCGGGATGGCCATTGTATCATGGATATGGGACGCCATGCTATATTCAAAAATTCATTTGATAGGAAAATTCATGCCCAGTCCTTTGACCTGGCACTGATCAATGGAAATCATTATCAGGGCACGCATCAGATCATCTTTCTTCAGGAAAAAAAAGAGAATTCTCTGAAAAAGCGGCTCGATCAATTGACGAATGTAATGGCCCTGGTCAGTGTCGATATGGAAGAGCCTTTTGATTGGCTTCACGACAAAGTGCAAGGGATTCCGGTCTTAAAAATGGATGACAGAACATCATTGATAGAGGTTATTCGGAAAGTTGTAAAAATGGACATTCCTCTCGTTCATGGCCTGGTCATTTCCGGGGGGAAAAGCCAGCGTATGGGATTTGATAAAAGCCAGATCAATTACTTTGGTGTTCCACATGAACTTTATGTGGCAGACATGTTAAGGTCAAGCGGCATAGAAACATACATTTCAAAAGACCACAAATTCAATGATAAAATATCTGAATATCCTGTCATAAGGGATGAACTCATTGGATTCGGTCCTTTTGGTGCCTTGATGACTGCTTTTCAGATGCATCGCAATGTCGCCTGGCTTGCCATTGGGTGCGATATGCCGTTTTTAACCCGGGATGTCATTCATTTGCTTCTTAAGGAGAGGGACCCTCGAAAAGTGGCGACATCAATAAAGATCAAGGATAATGAATTTATGGAGCCTTTATTGACCATTTATGAACCCAAAGCTTGCGAAAGGCTCCTTCAATTCATGTCTCTTGGGTATTCGTGTCCCCGAAAGATGCTGATCAATTCCGATTGTAAAGTGATTGAGATTGAAGACAGGGAAGTGGCCCTCAATGTCAACACCCCTGACGACCTTAAGAAGGCTAAAACTATTATCAGTGGACGATCGGTATAGTCGACAGGTCATACTGCCAGAAATAGGTCCCAAAGGGCAGGAATGTCTTCGCCAGGCTGTGGTGGGAGTCGTCGGTTGTGGTGGACTTGGTGCGATAGCCTCAGCTTATCTCGCAGGGGCCGGGGTGGGACATATCATTTTAATTGATGGAGATGAAGTGAGTTTGTCCAATCTGCACAGGCAGGTTTTTTTCTCCACACATCAAACCCAGCTCAAAACTGCGCAACTCAAAGCCCATTTGAATGCCCTGAATCCTGAAGTTGATGTGACAGAACACGCTCAATTCTTAACCAGGGAAAATTGCTCTCACTTACTGGGGGAATGCCAAGTAGTGCTGGAATGTACAGACCAGTTGGATGTCAAATTCCTTGTCAATGATTATTGCGCGATGAAAGGGATTCCCTTAGTCTTTGGAGCTGTCTATAAATTTGAAGGATATATATCGTCATTTGCCAATGCCTCACCCGATGACACACATCTGAGGGATATATATACCGATTCTACAGATACCATACCATCATGTGAGGAGGTTGGGGTCATGAACACTGTTGCTGGTATCATTGGACTGCATCAGGCCAATGAAGCGATAAAGATTATCTCGAAAATGGGACAGCCGCTTTTCGGGACATTGTTGTGGTATGATGTCCTCACCCTGGAACAGAGGAAAATTACCCTGGCCAAATCATTCAGGGATGATATGGCCAGGGTATTCAAGGAAAACGCATATGATAATGCTGTCTTTTGTGACAACAGTATTGATATAGATAGGAAAGATATCAGGGACGATATGGTCCTCGTGTCTATTGTTGAGAATTCAGAACATTTGGGTTTAACCCCAAACACCATACACAAACCTATGAGCCGGTTCGACCCATCCTTTTTAGATGATCACTATGGAAAAACCGTTGTATTATGTTGTAACCACGGCATAAGTTCAAGGGCCTTGGCCATAAAGCTTGCAAGGCGCTTCACATCCATTCAGTTCAAAAGTCTTAAAGGTGGATTGATGGCTATGTCTTCTAAGGAAATGCATTGACCCAGAATTCCCCATCTGTAGTGGTCTCCTTCTTCCAGATTGGGACCGTTTGTTTAAGTGTGTCGATGATCGTAGAACAGTTTTCGAAAGTTTCTTTTCTGTGTGCGCCGGACACACCAATGATCACAACGATTTGTCCTGGCTCTACCTGGCCCAAACGATGAGAAATGTAAATTCTTGATCCAGGATAGTTGCTCAATATCTGATCACAAATATTTTCGAGTTCCCGATGAGCCATTGGCAAATGGCTTTCAAAATCGAGATGCCTGATGGCCTTGCCTTTATTGGGATTCCTGACAGTGCCGATGAAAATGCAATTACCCCCGTGGGATTTTTTATTGATGTGCTCAAAACACAGATCAATGGAGAGCGGATCATATGTCAGTACAATCATTGAATCCATAAGTGCTATCCTCCGCTGACGGGAGGGATCAGGACAATTTCATCATTATCATTAATTTCCATAGAATCTCTTGTGTATCGATCATTGATGGCGATACCGAGAGATTTCAATTGTTTCAAACCCGTAAAACGGTTTTCCAGGATTAGCCTGAATTCTCCAACAGTGACTGGTCCGGCTAGGTCCATCCTGACGTTCCTGGAGCCAAGGATATCTTTTGTTATCCCGAATGCTACAACCTGAACTTTCATGATGCTAATTTAATTGATTCCAAAGCAACCTGAAACTGACGATCCATAAAAGTAAGCCAGTTATGACTTTGACCTGTTTTGCCGAAAGGTGTTTAATGGTCATTGTTGCACCGATCCTTCCCCCGGCAAATACGGCTATTGAGAGAATTATGATCAGTGGTCCATCAATGACAATAAGGGGATTTTTCATTTGACCCAACATGCCGGCAATAGAGTTCACAAAAATAAACAGGCTTGATGTGGCCGCTATCGTTTTGGCATCATCCCATTTGGTTAAAATAAGCAGGGGCGCTAAAAATACGCCACCACCTATGCCAACCAGTCCAGATATAAATCCAATCACCCCACCTGCCGCAATGCCAAATAGGTTTGTTTGTGATCTGACAATTCGGGATTTCAGTTCAAACCCCACAACCATCAGGATGCCGGCTAGTAACAGGACAATGGCCAGGGTAATA
>JBFKJL010000220.1:0-4648 GCA_041631795.1 Saprospiraceae bacterium
GGCTTCAGGTTCATGAATGACGGCAGGCACTACACAAGGCTTGAACAAAATCAGATCAACAAATACGATTTTACAAACGGTGAGATGGTTAGCGTCCTCCTGGATGGTGCATCTCTCAGCAATAAAAAGGGCTTTCGAGGTAGAATTTCAAGGTACAGCTTCAGTCACGATGAGTCCTTGATACTTATTAGCACACAAAGAGAATCTATTTACAGACGATCCTCCAAAGCCTTCTTTTTCGTGTATAATCCGGGGAATGGGTCATTGGTCCCGGTCAAAGAAAGCGACAAAGTCATGTACGCCACATTTTCACCAGATGGCCGCTATGTGGCATACGTCTGGGATAATGACATATACATATTCGATGCGTCCACTTTGTCAACCACACGAGTCACATCCGATGGTGCCTTCAACCGGATCATCAACGGGGCCGCAGACTGGGTCTATGAGGAAGAATTTTCCATGTCAAGAGCATTTGAGTGGAGCCCGGACAGCAGGATGCTCGGATTTATCCGTTATAACGAGTCCCTTGTGCCTGAATTTACCATGACCATGTATCACGATGACCTCTACCCGGAATACAGGACCTTTAAGTACCCTAAAGTCGGTGAAGACAATGCCATTGTAAGTGCCCACATATACAACCTGGAAAAAAATCATCTCCGGGAAGTCGACCTGGGTGATATGACAAACATGTACCTCCCTCGTATCAAATGGACAGTCACCAATGACATGGTCATCTTCAAAATGAACAGGCATCAAAACCACCTCCAACTTTTCAAGGTCGGTCAAGGCAATTCTGCACAATTGATCCTCGATGAAAAAAATGAATATTATATAGATATCACGGATGATATCACATTCCTCAGAAATGGAAACCATTTTGTCTGGTCCAGCGAAAAGAGCGGGTACAACCATCTGTACCTCTATGACATGGACGGCAAAGAAGTGCGTGCCCTCACCAAAGGATCATTCGATGTCACGGCATTTTACGGTGTGGATGAAAAAAGAAACTGCATTTACTACCAGGCTGCTGCCAACAAGCCGTCTGAAAGGCATGTTTTTGCTGTGGGTCTCGATGGTGGTCAAACTCGCCTGCTGACACCAGGACGTGGCACACACAGGGTTCAATTCAGCAGTACCTTTGACTACTATGCTGATACGCACAGCACGATTAACACACCCCCGTCCTATGTGGTCTATGAAAACAGCGGCAGGGAAATCAGGGTGATAGAGAAGAATGATGTGTTGAAAAAGAATATGGAGGCTTACGCGTTAAGTCCCGTTGAATTCTTTGAATTCAAAACATCTGAAGATATTCCCCTCAAAGGTTGGATAATAAAACCCGTGGATTTTGATCCCCAACGACAATATCCTGTTTTCATGCATGTATATGGTGGACCTAATAGCCAGGAAGTCATCGACAGTTGGCTGGGTCAAAATTACTGGTGGTTTCAGCTGCTGGCTCAGAACGGGTATATCGTGGCGTGTGTGGATAACAGGGGTACAGGCGCCCGCGGTGAAGCCTTCCGAAAAATGACTTACATGAATTTAGGACATTATGAAACCATAGACCAGATCGAAGCCGCACGCTACCTGGGAGCGCTTCCCTATACGGATTCCAGCAGGATAGGCATCTTCGGGTGGTCTTACGGAGGATATATGTCTTCCCTGTGTATCCTTAAAGGCAATGATGTTTTCAAGGCAGCCATCGCCGTTGCCCCTGTCACCAACTGGCGTTGGTATGATACAATTTATACAGAGCGTTATATGAGAACTGAAGAGGAAAACCCTAATGGGTACAAGGACAATTCACCCGTATATTTTACAGACAGGCTCAAAGGCAGTTACCTTCTCATCCATGGTATGGGCGATGACAACGTTCATTTCCAGCATTCCGTGGAAATGATGAATGCCCTGATCAATTCCAACAAGCAATTTGACAATTATATGTATCCCAATAGGGCACATGGCATACATGGCGGCAAAGCCCGGCTGCACCTCTACACTAAAATGACGAACTTCATCTTAAATAACATTTAAAATCTTGGGAGCTCCAAAAGAAATCATAAACCGTAAAGCGAAGTTCGAGTATACGCTGCTCCAGGGGTTTGAAGCAGGTATTTCATTGGTGGGGACTGAAGTCAAGTCGCTACGAAAGGGCGAGGCAAGTCTCAAGGATGCTTATTGTACTTTCAAGAAAAATGAATTGTATGTCAAAAACTTGTTCATCGCGGAATATGAATTTGGGAACATAAACAACCACGAAACACGCCGGGACAGGAAGCTACTATTAAGAAAATCCGAATTGCGAAAGCTTCTAAAGCAAAGTAATGAGAAGGGCTTTTCCATCATACCGTACAGGCTATACTTTTCAGACCGCGGTAAGGTGAAGCTTGAAATCTTTTTGGCCAAGGGCAAAAAAGCCTACGATAAGAGGCAGTCCATCAAGGAAAGAGACATGTCCAGGGATATCAATAGAATCAAAAAAATCAGGCTTTGACGAATGGCCTGTTATTGTTTAAGGCATATTTAATACCCACATTGAAAGATATCCTGTTCAGTTGATCATCATTGGGCCCAAAACCAGCATTGAAAACTGTGTGGCTGTATTCGGGTGCAAAGAAGATATGCACCTGGTCAGAAATATGTCGTTCAAGTGATAGGCCGCCCTTCAACGAAACGAAAGTATTATTCGCCAGTGAACCACCATCGAGAATTCCACCATCGTACATTTTGGAAAAAGTCTTGAAGTCGCTTGTGGCCAATTCTGATAATTCCGGTGATTCCGGTGAAATTGATTCCTGGGCGATGCGATAAGCTGCTGATGCCACAAAGTGCGCTGTGAATCCAGTCCTGAATTCGATATTCCAGTCTTCCGACCCAAATATGCCAAAACGGTATTCAAATGGCAAACTGAGGATTGAGGACTCAATTTGAGTCAAACTGATCCTGTAATAATCCGGAAATGATCCCACATACTCTCTGAACATAATCCCCGGTTGGTAGGTATTCTTTGAATATGAAATGCCCGCAGACCATTCCTGCCTGCCGAGTTCCTTTGAAATAGCTGCACCAATGGTGTGTCCAGTAGAATAATTGATGTACTCACCGGTCAGGAAGACCGGATCATCAGGTGTGTGAATGATATTGTGGTCAAATGATGCAAATACATTCAACCATATCTGCCGCTTATTGGGCACACGAATGTGGAGAGGTTCTACGGGGACTGAGACATCGGCTGAATGCACGGGTCCCATGACGCGGTCTATTTCATGGGCCAGAGTGGAGATCAAAGGAAGAACTGCAAAATCTTTCCTTTTATTGATCGATAGCCCATCACCACGGCCACTATTCAATTCTTGCACAAAGATTGGAGTCTGCTCTTCAATGTAAATTTCCTCATTTGACCTGGATCCCGGGTGTTCCCGCATCTTCTTTACGCTCATTTTTTCAAGTCCTGGCAAAAAGCCTTCAGAATCTTCTGTTGTTATCTTCCCGACAGGGTCGAAACTCGATCGTATTTCGTCGAGAACCTGGACCCCGGGATCAGCATTTTCCTGGCCTGAGTGGACCTTGACATCGAAAGAAGCGTAAAACTCAGGCCGATTTTCCATCTCCAACAGGCTATCAGCCAATGGCATAAATTTACTTATCGAAAAAAGGATAAAGAAAAAGGCCATAGCCTCAAAACCCTTGATCAATTGTATATGCCTCAAAAGGCTTCGGGCCGTTGTCATACGGGTGCGCAATACTTCCCACTGCATTTGCGCACTGTCAATCTCGAGGCTTTTTAACTTCTTCCTTGCGATCGCGTCAAATTGCTGATCATCCCCGCCGATTTCATGACTATTCCTGTATGCCTTGAATTCTTCCCACTGCGGGGTGTCCGAAGTTTCCAGACCTTCCATTTCTTTCTTAATCCACCGATCGAATACACTATCTTTCATGCGATATCATCAATTTACCTGCTAAAATGGACTTCAATTTATTTCTTGCCTTCACGAGGTTGGAACGTGAAGTGCTTTCAGATATCTTCATTTTGTGCGCAATTTCCTTGTGTGAAAAACCCTCAATCACGTATAAGTTAAAAACCGTGCGATATGCGGGTGTCAGAAATTGAAGTGCACTGACTATTTCTTTGGCTGACAATTCACTAATAACATCAGGGTCCACAGATCTGAGGTTATATGCAGAATGGATATCCTCAGTCCTGAGCCTGTCCTTCTTCCTGTAGTGGTCGATCGCTGTGTTGATCATGATGCGCCGCATCCAGGAAGTGAGGGACGTGCCGATTTCATACTTTCCAATGTATCTGAAAACTTTGATAAAACCATCATGAAGAATATCGAGAGCCTCGTCTCGGTCGGATGCATATCTCATGCACATAGCAAACATCACCGGGTATGTTTCTTCATAGAGCTTTCTTTGGGCCCACTCTTCATGGCGGACACAAGCCTGAATAAAGTCCTGTTCACTTTGATGAATATTTAAACTGAATTCCATGAAAATGAAATGATGCTATTTATCTCCGGTAATCAATATAACGCTAGTTTTGGGGAAATCGCTGTTACACAGATAAATTATTTAAGTTTAAACCTATGTGCGAATTTTAAAATTCAGTGTAAAACCAGAACCAGGGACTGAC
>JBFKJL010000221.1:0-4615 GCA_041631795.1 Saprospiraceae bacterium
AATTATGTCCGATGACGGGAATTTTGTCGTCTTTACTCTAAGTGTTCCTTCTGATCCTTTCAAGGAAAACAAACGCGCCCAAAGCAAACTCTATTTACATGATGTAAAAACACAAACATCCCGACCCCTGGTCACACAAGGTTCTGTCTCCGGAGTGGCTTTGCGACCCGGACACAAGAGCATTACATTTCTAAACAAGCGCGACGGTGACAAACATACCAGCCTGTATGAACTTTCCCTCGAGGGCGGAGAAGCCCAAAACATCTTTTCTTTCGATCGGAGTATTTCGTCCTACATGTGGAACCATGATGGCAAGTCCTTATTGTTCAGTTCAAGAGATGATAAAGAATCACAAAGTGATCTGCCCTATGAACCTGAATTCTATGAAAAAGATTTACCAATCACACGTGCATTTATAACCACACCAGGAAGCGACGACCCTTTGATCTCGTGCCAATTTAATGGTCAGCTGGTTTCAATGAAATGGAGCCCTGATGGCAAAAAGGTGGCAGGCTTCATCGCACAATCACCCCTGGTTGATGATTTCTACATGACAAGAAAAATGCAAGTGGTCGATGCGGCATCCGGTGCATTGTTGAACACAGTCAGCCACGAAGGCAAAAAGGGCGATTTCTCATGGAGCCCGGACAGTAAACACATTGCATTTATCGCTGGAGCCCATATTAACGACCCGATCGACGGTCGGTTATTTGTCGTCGCAGCAAATAAACAGGAAGCGGTCAATATCCGGCCGGACTTCAAAGGTCAATTTCACAGTGTCGAATGGATAGACAACAAGACAATGCGTTATTTGGCTTCTATAGGTGCACATTCTTCTGTGGGACATATCAGTATGGACGGCAAAACCCTGGCGGAAAAGATTCCAGCCAAAGGTCCAGTCATCAGCAGTATGAGTTGGTCCGGCCGTGGTGACGGGGCGTTCGTTGCCAGTAGTTCATTGCACCCAAGAGAATTGTACGTCATGCAATCAGGTGGCATGATGAAAAAAGTGACCGATCATAACCCGTGGATTGCAGAGCGCAAATTGGCCAAACAGGAACTTATCACATATAAGGCATCCGATGGCCTGGAGATCGAAGGCATTTTGATCTATCCACTGGAATATCAGGAAGGCCATAAGTATCCGGTCATCCACTACATCCACGGCGGTCCCGAATCGCATG
This sequence comes from Saprospiraceae bacterium, assembly GCA_041631795.1. Taxonomy (GTDB): domain Bacteria; phylum Bacteroidota; class Bacteroidia; order Chitinophagales; family Saprospiraceae; genus JBFKJL01. The sequence continues at coordinate 1,185 of JBFKJL010000221.1, forward strand.
TCAACAATAGTTGGATCACAGGCTATTCGCAGCCCGGACAGGTGGCTGCAACAAAAGGCATGGCCGTTTTTTATCCCAACTATCGGGGCAGTACCGGCAGGGGCCTGGAATATACCATGACCAGCCAGGGCGATCCTGCCGGCAAGGAGTTTGATGATATTGTCGATGGATCAAAACACCTGATCAATATCGGACTTGCCGATCCTGAAAAAGTCGGTGTGACAGGAGGATCATATGGCGGTTATGCTACAGGATGGATGTCTACCCGTTACAGTGATCATTTTGCCGCCGGGGTGATGTTTGTGGGCATCAGCAATAAAGTATCCAAATGGGGCACCACCGACATCCCTAAGGAGGAATACCTGGTCCATGCCCGGAAATGGATTTGGGAAGATTATGATTTCTACCTGAAGAGAAGCCCGGTGTACTATGCGGATCAATGCAAAACACCGCTTTTGATCATGCATGGTTCGGAGGATCCCAGAGTCCATCCTTCTCAGTCCATGGAACTGTACCGTCATGTAAAGGTACGTACAGATACCCCGGTTTCCCTGGTGTTTTACCCGGGAGAAGGCCATGGTAATCGCAGTGCAACTGCAAGGTTTGATTATAATATCCGTTCATTGCGTTGGTTTGAAAAGTACCTTCTAAACAAGGATGTTGATGTAGACGGACCGATCATAGCGAAAGTAGATAAGCCGTAGTCCTTTGTAGAAGAATTCCAGTGGACAACTTTGAGTAGAGGTATTGCAGCATCAGGAAATTTTATTTTGACCCTTATGTGGACTGAATAAATCAATTTTTAATCATGGTCAACATCATTTTAAACCTCTCGTTTGCCTGGAGAGCATGCGGGATGTTTGATGGAAGAATGATGCAATGCCCTTGATCCACTGAATGGGAAATGTCGCCGATAGATATCTCTGCTCTTCCGTCAATCACCTGCACAAGAACCTCGTGTGGTGAACTGTGTTCAGCCAGGCCTTCTCCCTTGTCAAAAGCAAACAGTGTAATGTTGCCTGACGGTTTCCTCACTATCATTTTGCTCACCACCGAGCCATTAGCGTATTCAATATTTTCAGCCGGCAGAAATGTTTTTGATATTTCAATAGTCTTGTTCATAGTTAAATGATAATTTATTGTGAATGAATATTCATTTTCAAGTGTAGCCTGATACAGACAATTCTAAAATGATCATGATCATCCCAAATCATGAATGAGAGCAGTTATCCAATACATTGCCACCTACGTTCCTCAAATCATGCGCTTGCCCTCTTTGACCTTGAAAGCTGACGGCAACGAACGTTTCTGTATCGGTATAAATCACCCTGAAGATACTTGAGGCGTGAGTCACAAATGATGTGCGACACTGCCAACTGCGCTTAGTTTTTGTCAATCAAATCAAAAACTTTGGACAAAGGGCTTTGGCTCTTCATGAAAGTTCCACTCCCTTTAGCTACCAATTGGCCATTCGAATCGTATAGTTCTGCTTCAGCCACAATTAAGTTTTTAGAGACTTTGACGAACTGAATATGTGATTAATCCGCCTCACTTGCTTTTTTCACAGCTTGAAACCAACTGTCCCATTGCGACCTATACTTATTGAAGTCTTCTGGAAAGGGTCCACTGGCAAAGAAAAGTTTAGTTGTTTTGTCTTCCTGATTTTCGATCATCAGCAGCTTTTCCGAATAATGGAATCCATCCCTGTTGTAATCTATGTGCAGATAGGCGTTGCCGTAAACTGTACCAACATATCCCGTAGCCTTCTCTTGTCCGAAATCAAGTTTCAAATAAGCCTCGGATGCAGATGTCCACTCAGAGGAAAAGAAATCTTCCTTGTCAAACTTTTTTCCCAATTGCTTGAAGTAGTCAGTTTCGGTGACAGCTTTCCATATATCCTCCTTTGAAGCGTTTAATACGGCATTTGAATAGTAAAATGGCTGTGCTCCAAATGCGGCAACTTCATCCCCTGAGAGGAAAGTGACGTCGCTTATCCAGGCCGAGCCATTGCCACCACTGGGGAAACGATAACCTACAACCGTGTCACCGCTGACAACAATGGCCTGAATGACGATGACCAACTCGCTCAAGTCATTGTATTCTGAATAAATCCGGGCAACCCTCGGCAAATCCATATCCAACGCTTTTGCATCAGGATATTTGACGGTATCGACATCGATGAGAGATTTCTTATCCCTGAGTTCCTCTTGGGTTGGCAACCGATGTGCGATTGCCGGAACTTCATCAAGCTTCTGAATATCTACAGGAACAAAACCGAAATTATCTGGACAGTACCAACCTCCATACCGGTGAGGTTCTTTCTTTTTTGAATCCATGTTTTTCGATTCTTCGGTTGGAGTTCCTGAATCTTGACTGACCGGCTCTTGACTATTGCATGAAGAAATAATGAACATCATCGCAATTACACCTGTGATTGAATATCTAGAAATCATCTTATACATTTTCCCTAAAACTCGAAATATGTTTTGAAAATAAGAATTAATGAGTGTAAAAAGAGTGTAAATAATAAGTAAAACATGGAACTTGCATCGTGATTAAGAAGCATTTCTTTATTATTACAACAGGCCCGGTGGTTATTTCTTGTAAACCTTAACCCAATCAATTTGCATCATTGAATTGTCCGCATAATTGTCTGGATTTTGATCTGAAAAAAACAAACCTCCAACCGCTGTATTCAATACGACTTTGTGTTTTTTACCGAACAGATTATTGATATTATTATTGCTGTTGGCTGTGTACGTGTGCAAAAGCGCATCATCAAAATAGATTTCTATAGATTCTGCTCTCCATATCATTTCATAAATATGAAAACCTTCAGTGAGGTTTTGCCCCACTTTATGTACAGTATTTCCTTTTCGATTTTCGTTCTCGTATTGAATAGCCTGCTTCGCTCTATAATTTTCAGACATATCAGGGTCTCACTCAATTCCTTTAGAGAAATTTTCATCTTGTGAAAGAAGTCCCTCCTCAATTCTCCGCTTTGTGCTTCATTATAATTGCGTGCAACAGATGTACCTGATCGACGTTATTGATTTATCAGATGAGATCCAGCCTGATCCTTGGGCATTTCTTTTGTAATTTCAATTATAAATACTGAATATTCAATCAAGTGTTCTTCTAAGTCATACTTCCCATTTTATAATGACTCTATACTCCCATTCGATATTCAATTTTCCACATTCCCAATCACTCCATCGGTAACGAAAAAAGGGACATCGCTGTCCCTTCATGCAGTAGAAAATCCTGTAATGATATCCAGCTATCCCACTTTTGGGATAACAGGTAAAAAACCGCTCACCGGCTTACATTAATCATCTCATTATGAGTTGAATCCGGGCCCAGGTAAACAATTTCAATGAAAAATATTCCTGCTGATCATGTCAAACGTTGAATGGCGCACACAGAAAACC
>JBFKJL010000222.1:0-4612 GCA_041631795.1 Saprospiraceae bacterium
ATAAGGATACACGACAGGCAGTTGCAACAGCGCAACTTCGATCTGCTGGGATTCACGAAGGAAGAGGCGGAAGCGCAATTTGGCTTCCTGTTGGGTGCTTTTGAATATGGGGCGCCGCCACACGGCGGTATCGCCTTTGGATTTGACAGGTTGAATGCCGTAATGAACGGGCAGAATTCGATCAGGGACTTCATTGCCTTCCCAAAGAATACTTCCGGCCGGGATACCATGATCGACGCGCCTTCGCCTATCGATGAGCACCAGCTTGATGAACTGCACCTCAAGCTCTTGAAAGAGGATTAGAGACAAGAGCACAACATACATCGGGAAAGGTTTATCAAATTGTCCTCGTCTTGTGTATTTTCGATGCAGTGATGCACTCCGCATACCATAGGATTCTAAATGCTGCACATCGATATGGCGATGTGTTTGTCATGGGGATTTATGTTTTAGGGGCATTGATCTTTTGGCAGGAACGCTCACTTTTTCTCGACAACCCCTTCCAGATCTTTCTCATGATCGTGGATAACCGTATCGAGGTGATGGCTCACCGTTGGCCGGCTGTACTCGTGCGTATACTGCCATACCTGGCCATACAGATTGGCGCTCCGCTGAAAGTGGTCCTGATGGGCTTTAGCCTGTCGTATGCCCTTTTTCACGCCCTGGTATTTATATTAATACGTTTTGTCCTCAAGGATAGACTGTGTTCACTCCTTTTAGTGGGCATGCTGACGATACCCGTGTCGCAAAGTTATTTCTGGAACAACTCCGAGCTCATCCAGGGTTTGTCCATGTTGATTCTTCTGCTCGCACTCATTAGAAAAGGAAATGCTGTGGGTGTGGTTGCTGTATCAGTGATTCTGCCGTGGTATCATCCCCTCATCCTTTTACCATTTTTATTTGTTTTTATTTTTAGGGTGGTCCAAAACAGTTTCAGGTTGCACAGGCCGGAAAGGATCGCAGGCCTGGGTTTTGTATTTTCCTATCTCACCAAAATGGTTGTCTTTCCAAACTGGTATGACAATAGTAAGCAAAATGAACTTTTACGCAACCTGTATCATTTCAGAGGAGAGGATCTGGAATACCTGCAGTCATATTTTCAGCTGACGCTGGATCATTTCCTGTTTTCTATTCTCGGGATCGGAGGTCTTCTGCTATTCTTGTTGGTGACGAAGCGAAAAGTCGCTGCCATCGGTCTTTTATTGTCATTTTCATTTGGGTATTTATTTATCCTGACCCTGGTTCATCGGGGTGAATTGTATGCTTTTTATGAAGAAGTGAACATGATGATCATGGCATTCTTTGTCCTGTGGACGCTGGTTTATATCTTCTTCCAATCAAGGTGGCTGCCAATCCTTGTCATTACCGGGTCAGTTATAGGGTGTTGTCATATTGTAAAAACGGCCGGCTTTTATACAGACCGGATTCAATGGATGGGCCAAAAACTTGAATCAATGGACCATCCCAAAACGATTTTTACTGTGAACCCTGAGGCTGAGAAATATCTCGTCCAGGAATGGGCGTCCGCTTTCGAATCCTTGTTGATTTCTTCCAGCATTTTAAATCAGCCTGTAAACAAGTCATTTTTATTTACTGATGACGATGAAGTCTATCGCGATCGCCTTGATTCTGTTTTGTTCCTGACATCCTTCAAGTTGTATCCCCTAGATCAGGTCAACCGGCGTTATTTCAAGGTTCCTGGAGAGAAATACGTTATATATTTAGAAGAACATAAATAAATATTTAGAATAGTCTAAATATTCATGAATTTTAGTGGTTGAATTTTTAGAGATTCCTGATTTACAGTTACTTTTGTAAAAATTCTTTGTATGAGCATCGTAGAAATGAAAGTACCCACCATTGGGGAATCGATTACAGAAGTCACGCTGTCGCAATGGCTTAAAGGAAACGGCGAATTTGTTGAGCTCGATGAGCCGATTTGTGAATTCGAGTCCGACAAGGCCACATTGGAATTTCCCGCAGAAGCATCTGGAAAGCTGATCTATGTGGCCGCTGAAGGCGATGACCTAGAAATAGGTGCTCTTGTGGCTAAAATTGATACGAGTGTTGAGAAGGAAAAAGCTGAAGGCAAACCTAAGGGAGGAGATCAAGTTGAAGATGAAGTTGAAGTTGAAGATGAAGCTGAAGTTGAAGATGCCCCTGCTTCACCTGATAAAAAGGAAGCGGATACATCATATGCGCAGGGACATCCTTCACCGGCCGCGGGCAAGATCCTCAGGGAGAAGGGCATGGATCCGGCAGATATCGATGGGACAGGTGTCGGCGGTCGTATCACGAAGGAAGATGCTCAGAAAGCTCAATCCCCAAAAGCGCCTAAAAGAGATGAAAATATAGCAGAAGTGCAATCAACCTCATCACCGATTCCCGGGGCTTCGTTTTCGCGCAATGACAGGAAGGAGAAGATGTCCCGTATGCGCCGCACTATTGCCGCGCGACTTGTGGAAGCCAAGAATTCCACGGCTATGCTCACGACTTTCAATGAAATCGATATGTCAAAGCTGATGCAGATGCGAAAGACATACCAGGAAAAGTTCGTTGAGAAATATGGCATCAAGCTCGGGTTTATGTCGCCGTTTGCGAAAGCCTGCGCACAGGCCTTGATGGAAATGCCCGAGGTCAACGCGACGCTTGATGGGGACCACCTCATCTACCACGATTTTGTTGATATCTCTATTGCCATTTCCACACCTACGGGCCTTGTTGTCCCGCCTGTCCACAACGTGGAATCCCTGCACTTTGCCGATATCGAACATAAGATCAAAGAACTGGCTGAGAAGGCACGCAACGGCACGTTGACGCTCGAGGAGATGAGAGGCGGCACATTCACAATAACAAATGGTGGCATTTTCGGGTCCATGATGAGTACCCCGATCATCAACCAGCCGCAATCCGCTATCCTGGGATTGCACAATATCGTCCAAAGGCCGGTGGTCGTGGAGGGCGAGATCGTCATTCGTCCCATGATGTACGTGGCATTGTCGTATGACCATAGGGTGATTGATGGCAGTTCGTCGGTGACATTCCTTGTACGTGTCAAGGAACTGATTGAAGATCCGGTCAAACTTTTAATGAACATTTAATCAGATCCCATGACTTTTGGAGAATTCGTCAACTATCTCGATACCAATCCCTACGTGGTTGTTTATTATTTTATTGCTCTGCCTTTAACAGCCTACCTGGCCTGTGTCTTTGCCAAAGATGAAGGACATTTATCTCCTTGGAAATATGTGTACACGGCACTTATGTATCTTGCAGCTGTTCCTGGTATTTTTGCCATCCTGCTTAATCTTTACCACATGCTCTTTGAGAACCAGAGTATTTACGAAGCGAATATTCTAGTCCAGATCCTGCCTATAATCAGCATGATCGCAACATTTGTATTGATCAAAAAGAATATTTCTTACGATGCCATCCCCGGATTTGGCAAGCTCACCGGCCTGCTTGGTATGGTGGCGGCTGTCATGGTCATCATGTTCCTGATCAATAAGACAAGGCTGATCGCTTTTACTTATGTACCCGTCATCTGGATCGTTGTGGCATTGATCGTGCTGTTTGTCCTCATCCGTTTTGGCACCCAAAGACTTTTTAAATAAGCTTTGGCAAGGATTCAGGAGTCAGTTGATTGACGGGTCATGGTTTGGCACTTACCTCCGGCATCACACATGATCTCCATATGGTATACTCTTCCATTATATTCAAAATTAAAAATGCTGGTAATGGATTTGTAAGGTTGAGACTGGCCGATGCGTGCGGCTTCATTCAGAAAGTTGGCCATGGTAAGAGCAGTATATTCCAGATTTTCCTGCAGTGACTTGAACCATTCTGATCGCCACTTCCTGTAGCCTGACTCCACCATTTTCAGTTTAAAGGAATCAAGTTGGGCCACGGCATCTTCGCCGGGCAGGAATCCAATGAAAAAAGGTGCTATATTTTTTTCACGGGCATTCATGCCAAAGCATTGGATGGTATCCGGGAGTGGCAGGGCGATACGCAGGTGAGATCCAATGACTCTGCCATTTTGAACAGTATCGTATCTCTCAGCCGAAATGATATCTTCTGAGAAATAACCTTCCTCAATATAAATGGTTTCCTCCAGTTCACGGTACATATTATCTGCAAGTCCCAGGTCAATTTTCCCAAGTATGGTGGCTGTTTTCCCTTCGATGACGACATATTTGACAAGTGGGATCTTCACTCCATCGCGAATGGATATCTTCTTGCCCAGGACAAGGCGCCCCGGATCTATCTCGCTGTATTCGACAGTCACGCGCGATCTGACGCCGGCCTCGATAAAAAATTTCTGGTACACCATCCACAGAACAAGAAGGACAATGAGCAGGGACAAAATGATAATGATCTTTTTGAGCATGTATCTGAAAGTTACAGTTTGTCCTTTTAAACGACAAAGCAGCAAGCTAAATTTCTTCTTTGGTGAGATGTTGAGATTTCGTGACATCGCAATTGTGGGAGTCAAAGAAGGTGTTAAAGACTCGTGCCACGAACTTTTCGTGGCACGAGTAAAAGATGAATTCTTTGTTTAGCGTGTTGCTGGCAGACCAATTATTATTACCAATTTTGTTTATAGGATTGA
>JBFKJL010000223.1:0-4608 GCA_041631795.1 Saprospiraceae bacterium
AAATGGAATGGCAGCCAATGGTCAGATGTGGGCGGCGGTATGAATAACGAGGTCAAAACAATGTTTTCATTCGGGTCTGATCTGTATGTCGGTGGAAATTTTACAAGCGCAGGAACGATGAGCGCCACTGGTGTGGCCAAATGGGATGGGACAACGTGGTCCTCATTTGGGTCCGGGGTTGCAGATGTAGAAGTTCTTCATATCTACAATTCAATTCTACTTGCTGGAAATGCTTTTGGCTTATCGCAATGGTTAGATCCAAATTGGGCTACCTTTGGCGCACATCCCGATAATCCTAATGGCACCCCTGGAGTTTTGGCAATGGAAGTTATAGGCAATGACCTCTATATAGGTGGGAATTTTAATTTTCCAGTCATTCCTCATCCCCTCTCCGATTATGCCCTCAACATTGCAAAATGGGATGGTATCCAATGGAATATCCTGGGGTCGGGATGCAACGGCATTGTGTACGCGTTAGAAGGAGTTGGTACAGACCTGTATGTCGGTGGAAATTTTACCAGCGCTGACGGGACAGCAACAAACCGGATCGCAAAATGGGACGGGGCCAGTTTCTCAACCCTCGGAACAGGCATGAATAATGCGGTCTATGCATTGACGTGGGACGGGAATGACCTCATTGCCGCAGGCAACTTTACGACCTCAGATGGCACGACCACGAACCGGATCGCAAAATGGGATGGGGCCAATTTCTTACCTCTTGGGGCCGGGACCGATGCACTAGTGCGCTCAATAAAAAGCCTGGGATTTGATCTGTATGCAGGGGGATTAATGAGCACAACCGGATATGCGGCGACAGCCGATATCGCTGTCTGGTCAAACAACACCTGGTCTTCCCTGGAAAAAAATGCCCTGGGATTCGACAGCTGGGTCTTTGATATTGTCAAGTCGGGGTCCGACATCTATGTCGGGGGTGCTTTTACCTCCGTGGGTGATATCATCGTCAACCACGTAGCGCGCTGGGATGGGTCAAACTGGTTTGACCTGGATTCCGGATGCAATAATGTGGTCCTGGCCCTGGAAATGATTGGCACCGATTTGTATGCTGGCGGTGTATTTACAACTGCCGGTGGTGACCCGGCAAATCGGATTGCCAAATGGGATGGAACGGCCTGGTATGCCCTGGGATCAGGCGTTAATGATGAAGTGGATGAACTTCATGCCGTCGGTTCAGATCTGTATGTCGGTGGTACATTCACAGATGCAGGTGGAGCACTCGCCAATAGAATTGCACGATGGAACGGAACTTCATGGTTCCCACTTGGAGGCGGTATGGATGGGGCTGTATTTGCCATTACCCACATTGGGACCGATATTTATGCAGGAGGAAGTTTCACTAATGCAAATGGCATAACGATGAACAATATTGCCAGATGGGATGGCCTTGGCAACTGGACAGCCTTGGGGACAGGGGTAGATGGAACAGTTTATTCACTTATTCCAGATGGTTCCGACTTGTATGTCTCTGGTGGATTTACCACTGCCAGTGGCGTACTGGTGAACAGGATAGCACAATGGGATGGTACGAATTGGTTCGACCTGGGCAGCGGGACGAATGGAACGGTGAGGTCCGTCACCCTCATCGGTACGGATCTGTATGCCGGAGGCAATTTTACGATCGCCGGTGGCATCGCTGCCAACAACATTGCAAAATGGGATGGCGGATCATGGAGTGCCCTTGGTAATGGCGTCAACAACATCATTTATAAGATCTCCGGATCCTCTACAACGCTCTGTGTGGGAGGCAATTTTTCCGAAGCAGGATTAAAAATCTCTGAATCATTTGCCCAATACCTGGCCATAGATGATGGCGATTGTGACACTGTCGATGCCGGAACCGATAATTGTCCAATGGTTTATAATCCGGACCAGCTTGATATCGACGGTGATGGCATTGGTGACGCTTGCGATGATTATAATGACATGTCCAATGCTGACGAACTCTATTTGGAAAAATTGTATTCCGGAATTATCGTTCAGTCGCCGGGTGGGTTCTGCTTCAAGATCACCGTCCTCGATGACGGGACGATCAAGAGCACAAAGGTGGAATGCCCGTGATGGAGTTCAAGCTGAAGCTGAAGCTGAAGTTTAAGTTGAAGTTGAAGTTGAATAGATGCAAAATGAAAAGAAGGCCTTCGTATTTCCACATATCCGTCCGTTAGTCTTTCAGCTTTCACCTTTCAGCTTTCAGCTTTGACCTTTCACCTTTTAGCTTTTAGCTATAAGATTGCCTGAAAAAGCCATATCGTCAGCAGACCCCACGTAGTGCCCGATACCATGCTCAGTATAGCCAAAAGGATGGCATGAGGCATCCACTCCTCGTTGTAAGCCTTGGTCACAGCAGGGGCCGTCGAAATGCCGCCGACATTCGCCATGGACGCTATGGGTACCCAGGCCATGTGGACATTCATCAACTTAGCCACAATGATCATGAACACGTAATGCAGGACAAGCCAGATAATCGCAAAAACAATGATCTGCCAGGGCATGGAAAAATTCTCAAAATTGAGCTTGAGCCCCAGCACCGCCATGATCACAACAATAAGTATACCCCCGAACTTCAAAACAACCGCATGATTCCAGAACTTCAGTGCATTGCCAAACAGGAGGCCCGCAAAAGACAGGATCAGGATCTTCCCGATGAAGCTCCCAATGGTGAAGTGGCATATGATCACCGCAGCCACACAAATGACCAAGGTGTAGACAATGCCCGTAGATGTTCTCGGACTGAACTCCACCTCATCAGGCACAAAGTCCGTAAACGGGTCATCGATGCCGAAAAGCCGGTTCCACCGCTCGCTGCGCTGGATAAGCTTGAACATAAGGATCGTCCAGATATTGACCAGTACATTGTCCATCACAAGTATCGCCAGGAACATGTCCTCCGGGCATTCCACGACTTCCTTGAGGACCAATTGGCTCGTGCTGCCCCCGATCCAGGAACCGACGATGGGCACAAGGCCCTTCCAGTACCCTTCCTGGCCGATGAGCTCATGTGTGCCTGGCTGGAACACGCCTGTTAGCATGAAAAGGACAACAGGCAGCATCGCCACGGCAAACGAACCTGAAACAAAGACAATGATCGGCCTGATTCCCACAATCCTAAGTTGTCTGAATGAAAGGGCGCTCATGACTGTGACAATAGCTGTCGTGATTATAAAATCCTTGCTAATGCCGTGGAGAAAGACCTTCGACAAATCGAGTCCAAAGACGTGGGTGAAAATGGCCGGAATAATATATGCAAAGAGAATGGCTGGTATCCAGTCGAGCATCTTTCGGACATAACTGTTTTTGGTCCTCTCGAGAAGGGAAACCATCAGGACGGTAAATCCTGTGATAGCCAGGGCATATATCTCCATAGCTCCCATTATATTTTCTTTCTCGATTTATTGACATTAATAAAGAACACGCCCAGGAACAAGATCGCCGCGGCAAAAATGGATTGTCCAGTGATATGCTCGTCCAGGATCAGCCAACCCAAAATCATTGCTACGACCGGGTTGACGTAGGTCGACGTCGCGACCTTTTCCGGAGACACGTGTTTCAACAGGAAATTGAATGCCGTGAAAGCGATGATGCTTCCAAATACGACCAGGTATCCGATGGACAGCCACGATAGCGATGAAACCTCGGACAACTCGTGCGGACGCTCTCCAAAAACAAAACTGCTCAACACAAGAAAGATGCCGCCGACAAACATTTGAATGCCTGTATTAAAAAAATGGTCCTTCGGCATGACAGCTTTTCCAACAAAAATGCTGGCGTAACCCCAGGACAATAAACTGATGAACAGGATGCCAACGGCCAACCAGTGATTGGCATGACTGACAAGTTCATTTTGGCTGACCAAGAGATACACCCCCGTCATGCCCAGGATGACTCCCAGGGCAGATCTCAATGTGATCATCTGCTTTTCAAGGGTCCGGAGCATTATAAGGAGAAGCAAAGGCTGAGAGGCTATGAGCAGGGCGGCAAAACCTGTATCCAGGTATTGCAGTGCCCAGCAGGCGGCGCCATTACCAATGGCCAGGAACAACGTACCGGCAATCATCGAGTTCCTCACTTGGGGCCACTGCAAACCGATCCATCGTCTCCTGGCAAAGACGTAGGCGAAGATCAGCCCTGAAGCAATCAGGAAACGGATCCCCGCCAGTATGAACGGCGGAAAGCTTTGCAGGGCAAGCTTGATAAAAAGATAGGTGGATCCCCAAATAATGTAAATGGCGGCAAAGGACAATACCAAAAGAATGGTATTTTTGTTCAGAGCCAGATTTTGAGATGCAAAATAGCCTTAATCAATATAGTAAAGAAGCTTTGAAGCGACTTCGTTTTGATCCAGGTGAATAAACCCCATTTTACCATCGAGGTGCTCCGCGAGATATTCCTGTTCTGTCTGTCCGGGGGTGGGAATAATGATCTTTGGAACATCTAGCAAGTGATAGTCTAGAACCGAGCTGTATCCGGAACGCGAAATAATAGCCCTGGCCCTGTTAAGCAACTGGCTAAGCTCTTCAGCGTGACACACATCGATAATTTCAATGTGACTCTCTTTTCCATTTATTTTTAAGGTCGGTCCGTTCTCAGATCCTC
>JBFKJL010000224.1:0-4482 GCA_041631795.1 Saprospiraceae bacterium
GCAATTACAAAAACCTGGCACGGTGACAGGTGACAGGGGATCAATTCAAAACTGCCTTTAAAAAAATCAATATATCCAATGCAGCCCTTTCTTGATTTCATGATGGTCATCTGGTCCATTTGGCCACCTTCCACCCCGGTGCCGTTCTCAGCTTCACTGGCCAATTGGATGATTTCTTCATTTGTCAGGCCGAGATCCAGTATGGCATTCAAAATCGACAAGAACCCGCATGTCAGGGCAGATGAAGAAGACATTCCCTCTCCAAACGGGAGGCTGCTCTTGATCGTGATGGCCACACCAGACAATTCAATCCCCTGCGCGAAAAGCGCTGTGACAGCTGATTGGAAATAGGATGTCCAGGTCTTACCGAGCGTTCCCGGTTGATCAAGACCAATGGTCGCAAAGGATGCCAGGTCGAGGGACTGGATAGAGATCTCTGCAGACCTTTGCCGTGAGGCACCCAGGAAGATGTGTTTATCAATCGCAAATGGCATGGCAAGGCCATCGTTATAATCGGTGTGCTCCCCTACCAGGTTTGCACGACCCGGGGCACGCACGATGCAATCGCAAGGTGCATTGAAGAGTTGATCATGGGCTGATCTGATATGATCCAATATTGCTGCTTGTGACATCATTTTTGATGACTATGAAGATAGGCCATCTCTATCACGCTTTCCTCAAATTCCGGATTTTTTTAAATTGGCTTTGATTTTGCTACTATTAAGGTAAAATCCTCAAGGGAAATGTAACTCATGCGCCAATATGACCAATACCTGAAAACAATTGTCATTCTATCGCTTCTCATACCGGTAAGGACTTACGGTCAGATCCAGGACGTCGCCGATAAGATTTTGAGTTTTAACATCGTGGAAAACATAAGCGAGGAAGACAAAACTGAAATCCAGGAATTCTGGAAGCTCATCAAATTCCTCCGGAAACAGGAACAGAAAGAGAAAACACTGAATGGCAATGGCCAGTTTGGATTCAGTGGCAACCAAACCGATATCTCAAATATTTTTACCGTGTATGGAGGCCTGAACTTTTCGAAGGAATATTATCCCGTTGATCTCGATTTTTCCATCCAGTTCCAGACGGTTTTCAGGGATGATGATTTCAATGAAAGCGTTTCAGAAATCGATATATCTTTTGACTATTCCTACCCGAATATAGGCGATGGCCTTCTCCTTGAAAACTTTGTGTTCATCAGCAGGCACAGCAACGCTTTTCTAGATATAGACCAACGGTACGAAGTCGGCGGCGGGTTTATTCTGAATAAATTCTTCAATAACCTTACGGATTCAGGCCAGGAAGAATTGGAAGAGCTCGACCGAAAACCAATTTACAAGACTGATGGGGATGGCAACCTCATCAAATGCTACCAGGATGCCTGCCAGTCGATCGGCAACCCAAACAAATTGACTGATGATGAAATCAATATCGTTAAAAACTCACAGGAAAGATACCGCAAGGTGATCAAGAAGAATAAAAGCAAGCTCAGGTTATCCCTTCTTGCAGGCCTGTACTTTGAGCTGGAAAAGGCCAGCGCTTCCAATGACGTGTTCACTGTCCTGGGCAACCGGGAATTCACAGAATCCTTTCCGGCCACCAATAAGTTGCGCTGGGAAGTCCGTCCCGGCATCAAGACTCAAATCAGTGATTATCTCACTATTCGGGTGGATCCCTTCTTCAAGATGCCTATGCCCTGGAGATGGGATGACACGATCGTAGAGAATGGCATCGTTGACAGGCGGGCGGATTATTTTGTTGATGTCACTGCGCGCTTGGAAGCCAAATTCACCCAGGGTTTAAGTGTCGGGATGCGGTATAAGTATTTGTATGACAATGCGCCCAAGCGGCGTTTCATTGATGTCGGCCTGCCACAAGATGCACTCCTCATCGGTCAACAATCCTATCACGCCATATTTTTTACGTTCCGCTTCAGCTTGTAATGACTGGAGTCACAGTGAATCATTAAATTTGACCAAAACAAGAATCTTTTGCTTTCACACGACAACCTCATTTATACAGACCATCAGGACATCCGGCCATACGACCTCGATGCCTCCAATGTCGCCTCACCCCAGGCCATTATCCAGATCATGCACACAGCCGCTTTCAGACACATACACGAGATCAAGTTATCTGCTGCAGATCTTGCGCCATTAGGGTTGGGCTGGGTCATGCTCCAACAGGGTGTTGGATTCAATAGGACGATTCGATTTGGTGAAAAGCTCAAGGTGGAAACCCGGGTCGCCGGGCGGTCAAGGGCTTTTACGTACGGTGATTTTTTTGTATTTGACACAAACGACCAACTGGTCGCACAGACGGCATCATCGTGGGTGCTATTCGACACGGTTGGGCGAAGGATATCACCTTATCCTGAGAATATATCCGGATTCATTGATAAGGGCAATGCCCTGCCCCACCTTCCGAGACCGGAGAGATTCAGATTACCGGAAAAACCGGCTGAAATCACAGATTTTAAAACTGTCAGATATTACGACCTGGATACCAATGGGCACCTGTCTAATTTCCAGTTTACAAAATGGATGCTTGACTCGTTGCCAGGTCAGTGGCACGAGCAGAACAGGCTTACAGCACTTAATGTAAGGTACAATCGGGAATGCAGATTGAACGACAATATAACATTTCAGGCTATGGAAATGGAAGACGATGCCTGGGGCCACAGGGTTCTTCATGGTGAAGACATTGTCGCCACAGGCATCAGTCGCTGGCAGAAAAAAACCGGCTGATAGATATCATCCGGTTTTATTAACCTAAACATCGATGCCCTTCATCATCTTGTTCCAATAGAGGTAGGGCAGCATATACTTTTTCAGGATCCATAAGCGCCAGTGCTCTTTTGATGAATCAAAAATGAGCATTTGTTTCAGTTTCGGATCGGGCGTGAAATTGTTGTCGTAATCAAACTCGGCGAGCACCATCTTGCCATATCCAGTTACGAGAGGGCAGGATGAATACCCGTTATATTGCATGTCTGTGATGGCATTGGTTTTCATCATCCTGAAGATATTCTCGCTTACGATGGGCGCCTGTTTCCTGATTGCCGCACCGGTTTTGGCTGTGGGCAGGGCAGCGACATCCCCCAATCCAAATATATTCTTGTAGGTGTTATGCTGAAGCGTTGCAGTATCGACGTCAAGCCACCCTTCCGCATTGACAAGTTTTGAATTATGCACAAAATCATGTGCCCTTTCCGGAGGCGCCAGATGCATCATGTCAAAGGGAACGGCAATCATTCCGTCATCCATGATCTTGTCGCCCAATCCTTTGCTCTCATCCACGACATAGGATCCCTCTGGCTTGATATATTCATAATAGGCTATCTTCTTCTCCGCATCCACTTTTCTCAATGCCATGTAGGTCTGAAAGTGTATGCCATACCTGTCAATGACTTTTTGAAGTGTAGCGGCAATTTTCGGTACACCAAAGACGACTGTTCCGGGTGTGGCAAAGATGACATTTGTTTTCTTCAGGATGCCTTTCTTCCTAAAGTAATCCGAGGCGAGATAGGTGATCTTTTGAGGGGCTCCCCCACACTTGATGGGCGTTGTGGGTTGCGTAAATAAAGCATTGCCTCCCTTGAAGTTTTGGAGTACATCCCACACGTGATCTGGATCTGTATAATTGCTGCAGACGACACCTTTATCGAATGCCTCTTCCAATCCTTCGATCATGGACGGATCATTCATCAGGCCTGAGGCGACAACGAGGTAGTCGTACGGGATATCGCCGGATTGCGCCGTTTTGATTGTATTGTTGTCAGGATCAAAACCCGTGCAGGCATCCTGGATCCATTCGGCTCCTTTCGGGATTAATGATGCCATCGGCCTTTTGGTTTTTGCATAATCATAAGTGCCTGCACCCACCAGGGTCCATGCCGGTTGGTAGTAATGATACTCAGCTGGTTCGACTATTTTTATATCCAGGGAGGCATCTTTGCGCAACATGCGCGCAGCGACCATTATTCCTGCGGTGCCTCCACCGATAACGACTATTCTTGTTTTTTTAGACATAATTTGAATGGTTTTATTTTAGGAACACGAAAGTACCGATATACAGGAAAAATTTTGTGACTTATGTCACCTTGTAAAATGCACTACAACATGATATTGGCACCCAAAACGAATCCGAAACTGGATGCATCCCGAACACTGTGCGTTTTTCCGGGATGGTCCATATTGCCACCGCTGATAAAGTTGAGTGGGGCATACCCTTTCGTGGAAAAGAATTCCAGGAAAAGCCTGGAAGACTGGTTCACAGTATTACTGAGGCCAATGATGATCTGGTTTTGCCGCTCCCAGGGTGCCCCTTCCGGCCCGGCAACAAAATTGGAGAATTCTCCTGAAAAAGCGAACTGGTGAGCGCCTTTCTCGGCAAATCGATATTGAAATCCATAGTCTAAGGATGACACTTTCGACGCTTCAAAAATATCCAGGGGCATATGGGGATTATGTGTCC
>JBFKJL010000225.1:0-4478 GCA_041631795.1 Saprospiraceae bacterium
CCAATCCTAAAATTTTTTTGTTCATATGGTTATAATTAATATTTTCATACCTGAAAGCAAATCACAATAAGGATTATTCCGTTGTGAAAACTTAACGGGTGGCGAAAGTCGCCCTTTTTTTATTAATATAAGTTACTAATCTTTTTTGAATAATACGTTACAGTCGCCAAGAGTTTTTGCATCGTTTATGACCTATATATCGGCCTCATCAAAGACCAGGTAAAATCGAGATCGCTCGCGCATTTGCGCCGTTCACTGGAACCCCGAATCCACGGCGCCATTTTTGTTCCTGACTCCTTGTTGGAGGAATTTGTGAAGATTTCTATCCCGCATTGGATTTCATATGAACATCCATTTGAGGGAACGGGATCGTGATATTGTTTTTGATAAAATTTCGATTGATGATCCTGCGAATGTCGCTTTTCAACCGGTCCGCACCAAAGATGGTGTCGCTGTAATAAAGGACCTGGAAGTCCAAAGATGAATTCCCGAAACTGACAAGCCTGGCCTCTGTGATCTTGTCATTATCAACTTCAGGATGTTCTTTAGCGCTTGCTTCGAGAATCTTGATCACAAATTCCACGTCGCTTCCGTAAGCGACGCCAACATCAATTCTAAAACGGTTTTGTTTTGTCTGATGACTCCAGTTGATGACCTTATTGGATGTGATCAATGAGTTGGGAATGATGATGGATATGTCATCTGTATTCAGTCCTTTGGACGTGCGCAAGCCTATTTCCTGGATCTTCACAATATCGCCATCTATTTCCAGGATGTCCCCGATCCTGATGGACCTTTCCGCATGCAATATAATGCCGGAAATCACATCGTTAAATGTTTGTTGTAAGCCTAATCCGATACCGACAAGTAATGCTGCTGAACCGGCAATGAGGATTGTGACCTTTACACCAAATGATTCCAGGATAAAGACAATGGCAATGACCCAAATAAAATATTTGATGATCTGGTATAGAGCATAGGTATTTCCATGACTGAATTTTTCCGTAGTGCTCTTGCGAAATAATGATTTTCTAATGAGCCATATGATTATCCTTGTGATGATGATGATGATGAGTGCTATAATAAAAGAACCAACTCTCAAGGTATAGTCGCCGATGCTCAACAGCTCAAATTCGAAAATCCGATTTATAAATTCCATATTATTAATTTTCCCTAATCAGTTAAAACGATCATGATAGAATGAGCAAGGAGGTGTTCCCCTTATATTGTCAAGTCAGGGCCAAAATAGAAATTTCGCTTTGTTGTTTCTGTATTTCGATCCCCCTCATTGCTCTCTTCCTCTCTTCCTCTCGAGCTCTCTCCCTCTATTCATCCCCAAACGAGATCCCGATGGCCCGCGCTGTGTTGATGAGATAATGCCGGCTGTGAACATGATTATACTTCTCCACGGCATCGGCTATAGGGACAGATGTCACGCTGTGCTTCTGGTAGGAGACCATCCGCCCGTATTCGCCATTGACAACCATTTCAAAGGCCTTGACGCCAAAGGCCGTTGCCAAAATCCTATCGGTGGCCACCGGGGTGCCGCCACGCTGGATATGCCCCAGTTTGGTCACCCGGACCTGGGCCTCGCAACCGATATCTTCAAGGGCCACCCTGATGGCATTGCCCACGCCGCCCAGTTTGATGTGCTCGGCCCCTTCTTTCCAGATGCCGGTCACTGCCCCGCCTTTGGGTTTGGCCCCTTCAGCGACGACGATGTTGACAAAGCCGTCACCCTTGAAATAGCGCTTGTCAATTTTCTTTTTAACGTATTCGATATCAAAGGGCACCTCCGGAATGAGGCAGATCTCCGCGCCGCCGGATATGGCCGTGTACAGGGCGATCCAACCGGCATTGCGGCCCATGACCTCCAGGATCATCACCCGGTCGTGGCTTTCGGCCGTGGTGACCAGGTTGTCCAGGGCATCAGAAGCTTCCTGGACAGCCGAGTGAAAGCCAAAGGTGAGGTCAGTAGAGTTCAAATCATTATCGATGGTTTTTGGGACACCGACGACATTAAGCCCCTGCTTATGAAGGGCCAGCGAGATCTTCTGCGATCCGTCACCACCGATGTTGATCACCGCTTCAAAACCCAGTTCCACAATCTCCCGGGCCAGTCTCGGGGTGATGTCCTCGAAGACGGTCTCCCCTTTTTCGTTCACAGTAGGGTAGCGCAGCGGATTGGCGGCATTGGTCGTTTTAAGGATCGTTCCGCCCTTCACGTGGATGCCGCGCACCTTGCGGTTGGTCAGCCTCACAACGTTTTGTGGCCTTTCGAGGATGCCGTTGAATGCCTCCATACTGCCGTAAACCTTATAATCTTTGTATTTCTTTGCGCTTTTAACAATGGCCCTGATCGCCGCATTGAGGCCGGGACAATCACCGCCACCGGTGACGACGAGGATCTTTTTTTTCTTCATTGGGTCGTTTTGATTGAAAAATCTAACTGCCTGTGGTTATGTTAAATAATTATACGCCATAATTATGGAATCTTTAACGATTCATCCTTTATTTTTACCGTCTGTATCTATAAACACGGGTCATGAAATATTTAAGCTATAGTATAATTGTGGGAATGTGTATGTCCATTGCATTTTCCGCATGTTCACCGAAAACATCAACGCCTGTCACTGAAAAGAAGGAAGAACCTGTGGCAGACACGAAACCCAAGAAAAAACGGCCGAATACACCGTGCACCATTCTGGATGACCTTTCTCCTGCGTTAAAAGACGACACAGAAACGGCCTATGTCCTGTACAAGGATTTCATTAAGCTCAAGAAATATAACCAGGCCATGCCCTACTGGCGCAAAGCATATACGCGTGCCCCCGCAGCCAACGGCCGAATCAAATACCAGTTTGAAGATGGCATCATTCTTTACAGGGACCTCTATGACCGTGCTGAGGATCCGGATATGAAAGCAACGTATCTGGATACCATCATGCAGATCTATGACAAGCGCGTGGAATGTTTTGGCGATCCCGGATACGTGGCCGGCCGCAAAGCATTTGATTACTACTACAATTTCCCCGGTGTTATTTCCGAAGATGACATCTACGCCTTGTTTAAGGAAGCTATTGACGCCAAGGGTGAGAAGGCTGACTATTTCATCATCAACCCCTTTGCAAAAATTGTCAGTGACAAGATCATCAACAAGACCATCTCCCTCGAGGAAGGCCGTGAATACGTCACAAAGTTGTGGAAGGCCATTGAATATGGCACATCCAGCGGTAAGAGCAAAGAGGCATGGGCCATCATCCAGGAATATGCGCCCAAACGGCTTGAGAATCTCGAAGGTGTGGAAGGCTTGTATGACTGTGACTATTATACGCAGAAATACCTGCCTCTCCTGGAAGAAAATGGAGAGAGCTGCGACACCATCACCATGGTCTATTCCAGGTTATTGTGGGGCAATTGCGACAGGGAGGGTGCGGATGTGGCCATGGTCAGGGCTGCCAAGGATAAGAATTGTTATACGCCACCGCCTCCTGAAGGTCCGCTTAAGAAGGCATTCAACGCGTACAATGAGGGGCAGTACAACCAGGCCATCCAATTGTTCAGGGAGTTTGTGGACCTGACCCAGGATCCTGAAAAGAAAGCCAAGTACAACCTGTACATTGCCAAGATCTACTACCGGGATATCAAGAATTACCCGGAATCCCGCCGCTATGCCCTCAAGGCAGCGCAGTTGAAACCGGAATCCGGGGAGCCCTACCTGCTCATCGGCAAATTGTACGCTTCCAGCGGTCCACTGTGCGGACCCGGCAGGGGATGGGACAGCCAGATTGTCACCTGGCCGGCCATAGACATGTTTGAAAAGGCGAAAAATGATCCGGCGACATCGGCTGAAGCGCGAAAACTCATAGCCACATACTGGCAGTATATGCCTAAAAAAGAAGACGTCTTTTTCAGGCAACTCCAGGCAGGCTCGTCTTTCAAGGTTGGATGCTGGATACAGGAAACGACAACCATCAGAACCGCAGACTAGTTTTTTTGTTATGGTTAGGACGGTTCTTTTATCACGGACTTGCGTATTGCCTGTGATAAATTGCATAACTTTATCTGGTAGCACAATGCGTCTGACAGTATTTATATTGACCCTATTCTTTGCCACGACCGGAATCCATGGACAGAGGATCATTCAACCTAAACTGATTGAGGTGGACTTTAAGGGCATTATCTATAAAAAGGAATGGGCTATAGATTTGCGCATCCATGAAAACGGTGCGTCCCTTGCATATAATTCCGGGACCATCAAGACGTACAATAAAACCAATTACTACCACCTCGAACTGGGTTTCACGAAAGATCCCCGCGAAAAAGGTCAGAACAAGATATCGCCCATTGCGCGATCCGGGTCTTTTGCCTTTGGCAAGCAAAACAACCTGATCAATATTCGCGCCGGGGTAGGGACAAAAAGATACCTGTCCGAAAAAGCCAAAAGAAAAGGTCTTGCAGTCGGCTACACGTTTGAG
>JBFKJL010000226.1:0-4448 GCA_041631795.1 Saprospiraceae bacterium
AAAATAATTCAGGAACCCCTGCATTCCGAATATCGCTCTCCACTTCATGCCTGACCTGTTCATATGGTGTCGTAGCTGAACTGACGACATCAACAATAAAGTCAAGGGCCGGGTATAGATCATCAACTATATGACTGATCCAGCCACCCTGGCTGAGTCCCATAACACCGATATGGCTGATCACCAGAGAAGTGTCTCCCTTGAGTGCTTCCAGGCCGGCAATGACATCTTCGGCAAGGTCATTAAAAGATGTATTCTGCCATGTGCCTGAAGATTTACCACAACCTCTCTTGTCAGGAAGGAGGATAATATGCCCTTTTTTTGCCAGGTAGTCTGCCATGTGCATATACCAGAAATTGTCCCTGTCACTATTCCCTGATCCATGGATCATGACCACGGCTGAATTTAATTTGTCCGATGCCGGTATGAATAACGTTCCACAGAGCTTTATATCTCCATTATCGTATTCAAGTTCCCTCATAAGATACGGCCCCTTTCTTTTTTGCGCACCCACAATGTTTGTGTTGCGCGTCTTGAGATCAAGGGTTTTGATTTTTGAAATACTGTCCACGTCAAACCGGGCTTCGACAGTTAAATCATTGTTGTCTGCATCAAATTGGCCATCTTGGATATGTTTTAAAGGAATGCTTTGAAGTTCATCCCTGAATCGAGAATAAAGATTGACATTTAGATCACTCTTGGCACCCCATGTCACACAAAAGAAATCACCAGTCTCCGAAGCATACCATCCTACAAGACCGGACAGATCCTGATCACTCTGAAACGGGGTCCTCACAGGAATATCTTCGCGGCTTGGCGGCAAAATATACAAGATTCCCAAAATAAAAATGGGACCGAGAATGAGAACGAATAATATTTTAATCAAAATATGTTTCATTTCGTGAGTGACGGTCACTTCACAACAATCTTTGTCATCATGCCTAAATATATGAATATACCGGCCTCCTTTCCTGACTTATCAAGTTTATCATTACGCTTATGAATTATTAAAGTACAATTATTTACAGCAATAAGACTTTCATGTTATTATTATCTAATTTTAGTACAAAATATTAACCCAATTATCCTTTATTTCAATAACTGAATCTAACCTAATGAAAAACTTGTTTACTCTTGCTCTTGGTTATTGCTTATTCGGCTCTTTACTGCTCATGTACTCGTGTGGAAGTGACGGCCATCAAGATGATATTGTAGGCTCATGGACTATTTCTGCTATCGGTTCAACAGGTTGTGACGATCCAGATGACAACTTCGCCTGGGACCTTGAATCCAACAATGGTTGCTTTATTGAAGATGGCGTTGAATTATGCCTGACCGGGGTGATGACCATCAATGAAGGAGGAGCATTCACTTTTGTCTTAACTGTGAGTGCTTTGGGTTTTACGGAAATAGAAACAACATCCGGCACGATCACTTTGAACGATGACGATACGGTGTCCTTTTGCCCGGATGGGAACTGCGAAACCGGCACATGCACTGTTGACAACAACATCCTGACGATCACAACGATGTCTGATGACGGATGCACAAACAGCCTGACTGCCAAAAGAAGTTGATCGTTTTCTGAAATCTGTTGATGTTTTACCTTGCATGAAGTGGGGATGGGTGCCCATTTTTATTATGATTCTACTTTTTCAGTGCCCATCCAATTGTCCCAGAACGTAAAATACAGTCCGAAGTTGCACAAAAACTTCCTGTGGTGATGATCGTGATGAGTGGCTCCAATGACCCACTTCCCAATGATATTAGCCTTGAGAGGCAAAGGATATATCTCAACACCGGCATGATTAATCGTGGCAGAAAGGGTCATAAAGACAAGGATAAACAAAAGGACATAGATGTGAACGGGGATAATGAGGATCAGGACCGGGATAATGATGGCTTGCAAAAGTGACTCCAGCGGATGGAATGAAAAAGAAGTCCACACAGAGGTGTGTACACTATCGTGATGGACTTTATGGACGTATTTGTAAATACGTGGCATATGCATCCAGCGGTGCAACCAGTAATAATAAGTATCGTGCAGGAACAGGATGAGTAAACAGCTTATGGGCATATACCATAAGGGGTAGGCTCTTGCATCCAGGTATACCTGGGTATGCCCTGCTTCCCAAAAGATGTACATCAGCACCCCTACAACCGCGAAAACGATTGAGGCGTAAAAGGCATTCCAAATCTCACGACTGATCTGCCCCCTTTTATATGGCGTCTTATCCAGGATCCTGGATGCAAACGTACTCTTGAACAATAAATAAAATACAGCCTGGTAAACGCCTGACATGACCAGGTAACGGATGAACACCATCAGCAAGAAAATACCGAGCACCATCAAGATATTCATTGGATCCGTCGAAAAAAATAGTATTGAGATATTCATGACAATGGAGTGATGCTAATGTACCTGCAAAAAAACAAAAAATGCCGTCTCTGGGAAAAATATGCTCGTTAAAGACGAAGGAATAGCGTCATGCAAAATTCAGGGACATCAGGAGGGCACCCTCCACCAGGGCAGTGGCTTATGCCTCTGCCTGAACAGATTTTTTGGCACGTTTTCTTTCGTGCTCATCCAAGAGGATCTTGCGCAACCGAATGGATTGCGGCGTCACTTCGACGTACTCATCATCGCC
The DNA here is from genome assembly GCA_041631795.1 of Saprospiraceae bacterium. Lineage (GTDB taxonomy): Bacteria > Bacteroidota > Bacteroidia > Chitinophagales > Saprospiraceae > JBFKJL01. The sequence goes on from JBFKJL010000226.1 coordinate 2,649, forward strand.
AATGTATTCAAGGGCTTCTTCAAGTGAAAATTTGATCGCTGGCGCAATGCCGACCTTATCGTCAGAACCTGCAGCACGCATGTTGGTCAGTTTCTTTGTCTTTGTGACATTGATGATCAGGTCATCCTGCCGTGTATTTTCTCCAATCACCTGCCCACCATAAACTTCTTCATTTGGATCGATAAAGAACTTGCCGCGGTCCTGGAGTTTATCAATGGCATACGTGATAGCAGTCCCTTTTTCCATGGCGATCAAAGCTCCATTGCGCTTCCCCTGGATCTCACCCTTCCAGGGCTCATACCCCTTGAATCGGTGTGACACGATGGCCTCTCCTTCTGAAATTGTCAGGATCGGATTCGTCAATCCAATCAATCCCCGGGCAGGAATGCTGAATTCGAGATTGAGCCTATCCCGTTTCGCCTCAATATTGAGGATATCCCCTTTTCTCCTGGTGACCAGCTCGATAACCTTACCCGCAAAAGGTTCCGCGACATTCACATGAAGAGTCTCAAACGGTTCATATGTTTGACCGTCAATTTCCCTGAGCACAACCCTGGGTTGACCCAATTGCATTTCATATCCTTCTCGGCGCATCGTCTCGATCAGGATAGAGAGGTGGAGGATGCCACGCCCATAGACAAGAAGCTTTTCAGGGGAATCCGTTTCTTCAACACGCAAGGCCAGATTCTTCTCAGTCTCCTTGAAGAGTCTTTCCCTCAAGTGCCTGGATGTGACATATTTGCCTTCCTTGCCGAAGAACGGGGAATTGTTGATCGTAAACAACATGCTCATCGAAGGCTCGTCAATGGCAATTGGATCAAGGGCTTCCGGAAATTCAATATCCGATATCGTGTCACCAATGCCGAAATTCTCTAATCCCATGATCGCAACGATCTCCCCCGCGTCCACTGGTTCTTTGGTTTTTTCCTTACCGAGCCCTTCAAATAAAAAGAGTTCCTTGATCACAGAGGAGACCATCTCACCATCCCTCTGGATAACCGTAACCCTATCACCACTTTTCAGGCTGCCACGGTGTATGCGTCCTACAGCTATACGTCCTGTGTAGGAGGAATAGTCGAGCGAACTGATCTGCACCTGGAGCTTCCCGGGATTGGGCTTTGGCGCGGGAATATGTTTAATGATTTGATCCAGGAGAAAAGAGACATCCTGTGTGGGTTGTTTCCAGTCTGATCCCATCCATCCCTGCTTTGACGATCCGAAAACGAGGGGGTAATCAAGTTGCTCTTCGGTGGCATCAAGCGCAAACATCAGGTCGAAGACTTTTTCATTGACCTCATCCGGTGTACAATTCGGCTTATCCACTTTATTGACCACCACAATGGGCTTCAACCCAAGCTCCAGGGCCTTTTGCAAAACAAATCGTGTTTGCGGCATAGGCCCTTCAAAGGCATCGACCAGCAGCAGGACTCCGTCAGCCATATTTAGAACACGTTCCACCTCTCCACCAAAATCAGAGTGGCCAGGGGTATCGATGATATTGATCTTCACACCGCTATACCGCACCGAAACATTTTTGGATAATATCGTGATGCCGCGTTCCCGCTCCAGATCGTTGGAGTCGAGAATCAGGTCCCCGACATCCTCGTTCTCACGAAATAAACGGACCTGGTGCAAGATCCTGTCAACCAGGGTAGTTTTGCCGTGGTCAACATGGGCAATAATGGCTACATTTCTTAATTCCATATCTTTAAAAACTGCAAATGTAGTCTATTAAAAGTTGCCTTGTATAAATAAGTTATATCCACACCCAAGGAAGAATTCATTCATATTAATATAAGC
>JBFKJL010000227.1:0-4429 GCA_041631795.1 Saprospiraceae bacterium
CGGATGCACAGCGATGGCCGTATCCCCGAGGATCGTTTCCGGACGTGTGGTGACAATGGTGATATAGGCGTTCTCCTTTTCGGCGATGGCATACCGGACATAGTATAGTTTTGAATTCTCCTCACTGTACAGAACCTCTTCATTCGACAGTACGGTCTTGGCTTCAGGATCCCAGTTGACCATCCGGTACCCCCTGTATAATTTTCCTTTTTTATACAGGTCGACAAAAGTTTTAATGACGGCATCATACCGGCTTTCATCCATGGTGAATGCCGTGCGCTGCCAGTCACAGGAAGCCCCGAGCCTTTTGAGCTGTTCAAGGATAATCCCGCCATATTCGTGTGTCCACTGCCAGGCGTATTCCATGAATTCATCACGCGTCAGGTCGGATTTTTTAATGCCCCTTGCACGCAGCTTGCGCACGACCTTGGCCTCCGTTGCAATGGACGCATGGTCTGTGCCGGGGACCCAACAGGCATTCTTGCCATCCAGTCGTGCCTTGCGAATCAGCACATCCTGGATCGTATTATTCAGCATATGCCCCATGTGAAGCACACCAGTGACATTGGGCGGCGGAATGATGATCGTGAACGGTTCCCTGTCATCGGGTTCTGAATGAAAATAGATTTTCTCCTCCCAGTAGGTGTACCATTTTTTTTCGACTTCTCCCGGATTGTATCTTGAGCTCAGTTTCATACCGTAAAAATATTGAAATTTTGACGTCCAAAAATCGGTAATTTTATGCGTCCACATACACCAAAGGCGTTATAACTTTACATCTTACTAAAAAATTCTCGATGGAAGGCGTAGACAAATTGATTGATGCATGCCGGCGTAATGACGCCAATGCACAACAACAGGTCTACGACATGTTTGCGCCAAAGATGTACGGTATCTGCCTCAGGTACCTCAAAAATGTCCACGATGCCGAGGACGTCCTGGTTGAGGGGTTTTTCAAAATCTTCACCAAGATACACCAGTATTCCGGTGATGGCAGTTTTGAAGGCTGGATAAAGCGGATCATGGTCAATGAGTCCCTGATGCATCTGCGCAAAACGAATAATTTTAGAATGCACGTCAATATTGATACGGCCCATCATGTCAGCGAAAATGCCCTGGCTCTGGACAACCTGTCTCACAAGGAACTCCTGGTTCTGATACAATCATTGCCGCCAGGCTACAGGACAGTATTCAACATGTATGTCATAGAGGGGTATAAACACCGGGAAATAGCCGAAATACTTGGCATTAGCATCAATACAAGCAAATCCCAGCTCATCCTGGCCAAAAAGAAATTGCGTGACATGCTTAAAAAAAAACATAATCAAAAATTCGGATCATGAAATCACCTGATCAATTGTTGAGGGACAAAGCCCGTCACATACAGCAAGCGCCGGATGCACACGTGTGGATGCGGATCGAAAACAAATTGCTGAAAGAAGACCACAGGAAACGCATGCGGTCGCAGTGGGTCACGAGATGGATATCCGGTATCGCGGCAGTCTTTATCTTTGTGGCGGTCTTCATTCAATGGAATGATATCCTGCCCTCACCAGCCCAGACATCTGAAGGCACGATCGCGAGTTGGGAAGAATTGGAAATCGTGAACGACGATTTTTACAATGTTCAGAGGGTACATAATATCCACCTGGCCTACGCGCGCATCGGGGGGAATTAATCCTTGAACGGATGTCTTTGGATCCACTCTTTTTTTGGTACCGATTTACTCAAAATGAATGGAAGCATCCTGTTGACCAGGGGGTTTGCATATCGGAGGTGCAATTCCAGTTGATGTGGTTCTGCCCCAAAAAAGCTCTTGATCTCCAGGGCCGTACGGGATAATCCCAGTTTATCAAAACCAAGCTCTATAGCGCGCTCCACCAGGCTCTTCAGCATATTGAAATACAATTCGAACTCCGGATTCTTCTCAATGTCATAGCCCAGGAAATGGGCTTCACCCCCGTGGTTTGTCTGTATCAGCGTGTAAAAACCGAGCAATTGACCTTCCAGGTACATGCCATGGACACGAACCCGGTCCGGAAATGTCCTTTTCAATTCCGTGAAATACGACGGGTGGAGTTCAAAGAGGTTGAACATCGCTCTTTCTGAAGTGCCTTTATAGAGTTCAAACATGTACGTTTCTAGGCCCTCCATTTCCTCCAGTGTCATCTCCCGAGTCTCCACGAGATGAGCTTTTTTCATGCCTTTTTTGATCTTCACACGGTACTTTGAGCGGACCGCTGCAAGGTAATCATCAAAGGTCCGCCATTCCTTTTTGATGTTTAGGACCATGACAGGTTGCACCTTGAAAACAGCATAGTGGGGCGATCGAAATGTATTGGTACGCGATGACGGATCTGTGTAAAAGTCCTTGAGGAGGACACTCCTGATATTTTTCCTATCCTCTGTGCGCACAAGGGTCCGGATGTGCTCAATGGAAGCTTCAACGATGCGGTGCTGGTCGCTTTCGCTGATACCGGGCCTGAATTTGAAACCGTGTTCCCCGGTCAGGAGTACATTACCACACACAAGGAATTCATGATTGACGAGAGAAACGCCCCACTTCACGATGGCTGTCCTGATCCTGGCCCATATGGACGTGGAATGCGTATGGACATCAAAGCTTTCCGATAAATTCAGGGGACGGATCTGGAAATAAATGGCACCTGCAACTTCTACCCCATCGTAGATAACAGCATATCGGAATGTGTAGTTATGAGGTGGACAGCGTTGAAGGAGTTCGAGATAGGCAGAAGACATGAAGATATCATCCCGAATGACCGTGTCCCATTCAGTTGAAAGATGGCCAATATCATCACCGATAAGAGCGGTGAAATCACCAAATATCTTCAGTCTTTCCGGAGCCTTATTGCTCATTTGCACCTATTTCCAGCATGGCTTTATAACTGTTCTCCCATAAAAATGAATGGCATTGTCCTAATGAACATTGTGCCTTGAACCAATGTTCAATGGCCGATTGAATATGATTGTGGCGCACTGAAAAATCCGTGAAGTCCAAAGCGTCAATCTTCCTTAACTTGTGATTTGCAGGGACCGAGATTATAAATGTTTGTTTGACCCCATCTTTGATGAAAGAAAACTTCGCCAATGGCATCACTTTTAATTTCCTGCCCTTGTTGACCCGTTCTGCAAGCACCAGGGCATTGAGATGGGCATCCGCTGAATTTTCAAAGTATGCCAGGTTGAAGAACGCCGGAACATTATAGGCCTCGGTAAACGGATAATAGTCTCCTGAAGACAGGAATATCTTGACAGGATATCCGTCACCGAAATCACTGTCGTCAGTACGCTGTGATGGCTGACAGCCAATACTCAATATAAAGACAATTAGTGGAAGGGTAATCGTTTTAAAGAAAGTGCGGAGCATTCGATTGTAAATAAAATATAAAATTACAATCTTAAAACAACTTTGAGGGTAAAATGTCCGTGCCAAAACAGTCCAGTTCGATTGTGGCCGTATGATGCAAATTCTTTGAGTAATTTAGCGTACAAATTCAGAAAAATGAACAAGAGCTATTTTGATCCGGAGGATCTTAAAAAATTTGGGAATATCGTCGAATTCCAGGAGGAATATGGCACAAAATTCTTTGAATGGTATACAACCGTATTCAAGGATGGGGCATTGACAGCCCGTGAGAAAGCCCTCATAGCCCTGGCCGTGGCCCATGCTGAACAATGTCCTTACTGCATAGATGCCTATTCGTCCACCTGCCTGCAGAAAGGGGCTGATGAAGAGCAAATGATGGAAGCCGTCCACGTCGCTGCAGCCATAAAAAGCGGAGCCTCACTGGTCAACAGCGTACAAATGATGAATCATGTCAAGAAAAGATTGATGTAAATGGGTGTCAAACAACGGACAAAGAGCCTGAAAGCCAGGGATGCGGCGCTGGCAGATACTTTTTACCAACTCAAGGTGCTCAACACCCTGCCCATCGACATGGACTTACCGAGGTTTGAGCAAAAAGTACGGGACCATGGGTTCCCAAATGGGCTTTTGCCGATCCGGCCTGAAGTTTTCCAGGTCAACATCGGGAAACTGTGCAATCAGTCTTGCGCCCACTGCCACGTGGATGCCGGACCCGACAAGAAGGAAGAAAATATGGACAGGGCTACGCTTGAACAATGCCTCCGGGTGATTGAGAAAAACGGTTTTGATACAATAGATATTACAGGGGGCGCTCCGGAAATGAATCCGCACTTCAGGTGGTTTGTCAGGCAATGCAGGACCATGGGAAAGAAAGTCATGGTCAGGTCCAATCTCACAATTATCATGGCTCACCCAAAATATCATGATCTGCCTCAGTTCTATGCTGAAAACAATGTCCAGGTCATTTCCTCCCTCCCCTATTTCACTAAAGTGCGTACCGATAGACAACGCGGTGATGGGGTCTTTGAGAGTTCAATCCAG
>JBFKJL010000228.1:0-4419 GCA_041631795.1 Saprospiraceae bacterium
ATAAGAAATAGCGTATGAAAACGCATTACATTCATTCGTAAAATCGAATTGTATGAAATATTTAATGACCTTACTCATTTGGATGCTCGTAGGCACCAATGCATTGCCGCAGACGGTCAACAGGTATCTGGACGCATACAATAACAGCAATAAGGACGGCTATCTGCAACCCCTTGCGGATCTTTCCATCAGCGGATTGAATGCCGGCTTACCTCTTTCGGCCAGGATTGACCAAAACTTCTATGTCAACCTGAACATATCAGGGCTATACATCAAGCCTTTGGGATCGCAAAAGACTTTTACGGGCTATACGGATGAGTCTTTCAGTGAATCCGTCAGCCGGGAAGTCCCGACAGTCATTGGCGCCAATGAACTCGTCCGTGTCAATGCGGCCAATGGAACCTCATATACATTTGCTGCCGGATACGAGCTTGATTTCCTGCCCTGGGCCATACCGCAATTGACGATCGGAGGATTCTTCGGAACGGAAATAACAGGACGTTTCTTTACCTATGACACCAACGACGACTTCGGGAAGTTTGACCAGTTGGGCATCGGGATCAGGCATTCCATTGACCAGTACCTGGGCGAAGATTTTCCTGTAGCCTTAAATCTCGGGTACCAGTTCAATAAATCTGACATCGGCATCTACATGGATCTTCAAAGCCATTACGGATATGTCCAGGGCGGATACACGGTAGGAAAACTGGATCTGATGGTATATGGTGGTTACCAGACCGGAGACTTCAATGTGTATTACACCTACTTCCAGGGCGAAACCCAGGAAGATGTTGAGGTCAACCTGAAAAACGCAGACAATATCCTGGGTGGATTGGGAGCAAAAGTACAGCTTGGATTTTTCTCGGTTGGCGCAGGGGTCTGTGGACCAAAACCACTCACGGGGTCTATTAATTTCGGATTCAGGATCATAGGCAAAACAACAAAAGAACCGGTCGTGCCCGGTGAAAATTAAATGACATTAAAAATAAGAGACATGAGATATATTTTCCTGTTTATATTTTTCAGCCTTCTTTCATGTGAATATAAGTATATGCAAGAAAGCGCCTCAGGTTCGGCGACGTTTGCCTATTCCATAGCGCAAAGCGGTACAATAGATCAGAATCAGACTTTCGGGATCAGGGAATTTGTGTATTACCTGCTTTCGACATCCAACGTCGGTCCATATGAGGATCTGAATTCTGTCACAATTCAATCTGTCAATCTGCAAGTAAGAGTTGACGAGGGCAATAAAGCAACCGGTGTCGATATCAAAACTAGTGTCAGTGAAATAAATGTAGATGGCACCGAAACACCCATTTCAGCTTTCAGCAAAGAACAATTTATTCCTCTCGAGTTGTTTGGGCAAAACGTCGCATCGGCGATAGATGTTGAACTTGACCCAAACGGGATCGCTATGGTAAATAACATCATAGGAAAGAATCTTCCATGGAATGAGCATAATGACTGGGGCATAGGCACGACTGGAAGTATCCGCTTTGCCGTGGCTGGGGTCGTATATGGCAATATTTTTTCATCCGGAGGAGACTATGCAGAATTATCTCTCATCGTGAATGTAAGGTACAACCTTGAATATGCGACCTGTGAAGAAATGCCATTAGGCGTAGGCATTGGTACCGACAAGGAATGTCAATAGACTACATCTGAGAATTTAAGATTCAAAGTGATTCGATAGTTTAAGAGGCTTATATCATTCTCCATGGAGTCATTGCATTAATTCCTCGAAAGCTTTAATGATCGAATCCCATGCGACACTTCCCGGTGTGATGACATCAAAATGATTTGCCCCTGGCACCACAATCAACTCCGTCTGATCACCCAGGGTCTGGGCTTTTAAATGGTATGGCGTGATGTGGCTTACCGGCACAATGTTGTCTTTATCACCCACGATCAGTTTTTGAACAATCCCTAGTGGCAGGTAGCTGATTGGGGATCCTTTGACATAGCGTTCCGGGACTTCAGTCACAAATCCACCCAAAAGATCTCGAACGTTCCGCCCGCAACCACTATCCGCATAATAGGCCTCCAGGTCCGTGATACCGGCCAGGCTGACAACACCAGATATCGTGGGTATTTCACCGGCGTGGAGTGCGCTTTGACTGTCCAACTGAGGATAAGCGCCCAACCAAAGGGCAAGGTGTCCGCCGGCAGAATGTCCGGTGAGCGCAATTTTATCTGAACTTAGAGGATAGCTTTCGGCCAGCACCGAGATAAATGCCATTCCCATGACTACATCGTGAAAAGTGCCCGGCCATCCGCCACCTGGGTCTTCCGTTCGCCTGTATTCAAGATTCCAAGTCACATAACCTCTCTCAGCAAGGTCGAGAGCCATGTCGTCCATAAGTTTCAGGTTATACTGGGACAACCAACACCCCCCATGGATGATCACCACAACGGGGAAAGGCCCCTCCCCTTGCGGTATCCTGAGGTCTCCATACTGGAGACTGTCTTCACCGTAATGGACTCTTATTGACTCTAGAGGTGTATAGCCCGAACCTGGTTCGCTTGTGTTGTCCTCCTGGCTTTGTGTACACAATGACAGGCACAGGAGAACAGTTATAATGAGAAGAATTCTAAATGCCGTCACGTCAATATATTTTATTACAAACTAGAATGCATAGAGTTATGAAATTGTTCTTCATGAAAATGAGTACAAATAAAAAAATCTGCACAGCGGATGCTGTGCAGATTTTTTTTCTCCTGTATTAAATGCTTGTATTAATCGAGTGCTGCGATTGAATTGTTCAGCAGTGTTCTTGCGAACTTGCCATTGTGCACGCCCCCACTTTGATCTTCGAGCACATACATGTAGTTCCAAAGCACACCCACTTCGACCGCTTGAAAGTCACCTCTTATTGACCGATTTGATTCAGTCAGGATACCCACATCATTGACAAGTTTATCTTTTAATATACCCAACAATGAGTCGATCTCACTCTGTGTACTTGCCACCGTGGCCAACAGCGCATCCTCGTCGGTATGGCAAGAGATACAACCGTTTGTATTCAAATCGCCACCTTCTGAGACAACTCTCCAGGTGTGACCACCAGCTTCACGGCCGTCCAGAACAGGTGCCATGTGGCAGGTGATACAGGCATCACCAACCAAGGTTGTATGCAAGCTATTCTCATAACCGCTTCCTACAAGATAAGCGCCGTGCCCTGTAAACATAGCACCCTGGGCGCCGTGGTGAGGACCATACCTTGTTGTTTCGAGTGTAAGCATACCCGTGTCGCTTGGATCGGGTATTGCAGGCTCCCTGACACGTGGCTGGTGGCAACTGATACAAAGGTTGCCTTTGCCGATATCAACCGTGGCGCCACCGACCCAGAAGGTCACCGGATCTGACTGGGTAAATTCCCAATCAGCGTCAGTATAGGTTTGGTGAATTTTGTGACAAGTGTAGCAATTTTGCGGGAGTGGTTCTTCAATATCCATTGAAGCCGCCATTTCGCCTGTAGCGATCCTGTCCAAAAAGCCCTGGCTCGAGTGACAGGCTGCACAGGTGGCATTGCTTCTTCCGTAATGGCCACCGAGGTAGTGGATTGAATTTTCATACTGAAAGACCTTGGCAGTGATCAATTGATCGTTGCCATGGCACTCCATGCAGTTGTTTGTGCCAGATCCGTCTGCACCGTCCGCACCATCTTCTCCTGCGGGGCCTGCGGGGCCTGCGGGGCCTTGTGTGCCGGCGGGACCGGCGGGACCTGCTGGACCGACATCACCCTCACACCCGACCATTGCCAGAAGGAATACCAAGCAAAAACACTTAATACCAAATGAGAGATTTTTTTTCATTGTTCATTAATTTTTCTTCGTTAGGAAATTGTAAATGTAATATACGATGAATCCCTAAAATGTAGATATGTGAAATACCCTTATTCTAACTTATAATCATTCTGAATAAGAAATTATGACAAAAAAATGGCAATTTTAGGGAACTAAAAAACACCGGCCATGGCCGGAGCTCAATTTCCAATAACCAGAAAACCCAGCCAAAAACAACGACTGTTGAATACCCTTACCCACAAGGATTGTTTGAGCGACTTCCCCGCGACATGTATCTACTTGCAAACTTTTGGTATTTTCATGTTCCTGCTATTCCGGGACCAAGATTTTGGAGTTTCGATATTAAATTCACGGTTTTAACACGAAGTCAACAATCAGGACACCGCAGGTGTGTCGCCTTTTAAACAAATGATCAATACACAAATGTATTTGCGACTAGACAATCCCATTTTTATATTTATGCGCGGTTTACGCATCCTGTTACTGATCACCCTGGTCTTCCGGGCAGGGACATCCCAGGATCTTGAAAAAGGGGTCCTCATTGATTCGTTAATCTGCAAGGACTCGAGAGAAGATTTCTATGCATTGTACGTCCCGGAAACAACTGATTTG
>JBFKJL010000229.1:0-4394 GCA_041631795.1 Saprospiraceae bacterium
CCGTGGGCCAAAACATCGGGATATGCAATTATGCCGGGTGTTCTCGATTGGATCTATCTTCTGATCCTGTCCCTTTTATGTACAACGCTTGCCTTTGTTCTGAGCATAAAGGCGCTCTATGTCGTTTCTGCTTTCGATGCGAACCTGGCCATCAATCTCGAGCCTGTCTATGGTTTTATCCTGGCCGCCATAATATTGAAAGAACACAAGGATCTGACGCCCTATTTCTATATCGGGACCACATGCTTACTCTTGATCGTCATACTTTACCCAATCCTAAAATCAAAATATGTCAGGTAAATACACTGAAGAAATAACGGGAAGATCAATCGCCCGCTATACTGAAAAATACGCTTCCCAGGTATCTCCCCTTGCGCAAAAACTGTTTGCAGAAACATCGGCGCACTATGAACAGTCCCGGATGCTCTCGCCCTTGTTCCAGGGTGCCCTTCTTTCAATGCTTTCAAAAATTATTCGCCCGCAATGTATCCTGGAGTTTGGGACTTTCACCGGGTTTTCAGCGCTGTGCCTGGCCGAAGGTCTCGGTGTTGATGGGAAACTTGTCACCCTGGATAACAATCCCGGGATCACTGAAATTGCACAGAGATATTTTGATGCATCCCGTTTTGGACAACAGATCCAATTGATCCTTGGCGATGCCCTATTGACCCTGGAGAAACTGGACATAAGCCCTGACCTGGTCTACATCGATGCGGCCAAAAACCAATACATCCAATACTATGAAAGTGTATTGCCTATAATGAAATCCGGTGGAATCATCCTGGCAGATAATGTCCTGTGGAAAGGCCTTGTAGTCTCGGAAATACGTGATAATATGACCCTTGATCTCCATCAATTCAATAAGCATGTGGCCTCAGACCTGCGAACAGAAAACCTTATCCTTCCCATATATGACGGTGTGCATCTGATCAGAAAATGCTAAATGTTTTTTTCTTTGAAACAAAATGATCAAATCTGATTATCATTGAGAACTATGCGCTGGTATACAATGACTCTGGCTGTTACTATGACCCTGTCAATGACAGGATTTGCCATTCACGGGCAGCAACAGACTGTTGGAACTTTTCTCAATACACCCGAATCCCTGAACGGGTACACCCTGCTCTCACCGATCTCTTCCCGCCATTCCTTTCTGGTTGACAATTGCGGATTTGTAGTGAATGAATGGAGCAGTGCCTATTACCCTGGTATGGTTGGTTATCTTTTGCCGGAAGGGGATCTTCTGAAAGCCGTGAAAATACCCTCACCCTTTAATGGCGGTGGGTCAGGGGGCCGTATTGAAAGGCGCACATGGGACAATGAACTGACCTGGTCCTACAATTACTCCAGTTCCACTTACCATCAGCACCACGATATTGAATATATGCCAAATGGCAATATCCTACTTATCGCATGGGAGTACAAGGCCCGCCAGGAAGCCATAGATGCGGGAAGAAATCCTGCCAATATCAATGCCAACGGCATGTGGTCTGAAAGAATTGTTGAAATCGAACCTGTAGGGGAGACCGAGGCCCGTGTCGTCTGGGTATGGCATATATGGGATCATCTTGTGCAGCAATTTGACAGCACTAAAATGAACTACGGTACAGTCAGCGCACACCCGGAAAGGATTGACATCAATATGCCTTCCACACCACTCGGGTCCGGCGACTGGGTGCATTTTAATTCAATCGACTACAATCCACACCTTGACCAGATTATTGTCTCATCCAGGTCCTTCAACGAGTTCTGGATCATCGACCACAGCACGAGTTCTCTTGAAGCATCCAGCCATTCCGGTGGCAATGCGGGTATGGGCGGGGACATTCTCTACAGGTGGGGCAATCCCCTCTCCTACGGCCGGGGCACCGGCGCAGATCGTAAACTCTTCGGACAACATGATGTGCACTGGATACCATATGACTACCCTGACGGTGGAAAGATCATGGTGTTCAACAATGGTTCAGGAAGACCGGAGGGGAATTATTCTTCGGTGGATATCATTGATCCACCACTGACCTCACAATGGAATTACGAGATTGAAGCTAACCGGCCTTTTGGGCCTTCGGACCCGGACTGGACTTATTTTGGAGACTCATTGACAACTTTCTATTCCAACAGGATTTCGGGAGCACAACGACTCGAAAATGGGAATACAGTGGTTTGTTCAGGCAATGACGGGCACTTGATTGAAATTGATGCTTCAGGACAAATTGTTTGGGAGTACATCAATCCAGCCGGGAGTATCAGTTACAGCCAGGGTGATATTCCACAAAGGAATGAATTATTCCGTGCATACCGGTACGGAGAAAATTTTCAGGCTTTTGAAAACCGGGAAATCATGCCAGAGTACCCGCTTGAAATGAATTACATCGATTATGATTGTGAGATTTACAGTGCTACAAGTCCTGTAATCGAGGGCATACAATCTCCACTTTTCAGCATTTATCCCAATCCCGCTTCAGAGCAAATAATCATTACAGTGTCGCCGGGATCCATGTTGTATTGCGTGTTATCAGATCTGTCAGGACAGGTCATGGTCCATAGGCATCTCCATGATCTCAGGACCACCATCGATATCAGCCACCTTGAATCCGGGCTGTATATGCTCACCTTGAGCAATAAAAAGGAACAATATTTCTTAACTCAAAAAGTGGTTAAAATTTAATCTTTTCTATCTACCAGGATGTCGCCAGTCATTTCACCCGGAACCGGTATGCCCATCAGGTAGAGCAGCGTAGGTGCAATATCTGCCAGTTTGCCATCCCGGACAGATCTAATATCCTTGGTGGGCGTCAAAACGATACAGGGAACGGGATTTGTCGTATGCGCTGTATGAGGGCTGCCATCGGGATTTCTCATAATATCAGAATTCCCGTGGTCTGCAATGATGACAATATTATAGCCTTGGGCCAATGCTTTTGGAATGATCACTTCAAGACAGGCGTCTACGGTCTCAGCTGCTTTGACTGCTGCCTCAAAAACACCGGTATGCCCCACCATGTCGGCATTGGCAAAGTTGAGGATAATTAAGTCCGGGGCATTGTCTTTAAAATTATCCACGACCTTATCCGTCATTTCGTATGCGCTCATCTCGGGCTGGAGATCATAGGTCGCTACCTTCGGAGAATTGACCAAAATGCGTTCCTCACCCTCAAAAGGCTGTTCACGACCACCCGAAAAGAAATACGTCACATGGGGGTATTTTTCAGTTTCCGCGATACGCAATTGCTTCAAACCAAGACCGGATACATACTCACCAATTGTGTTGGATAAGATCTCTTTTTCAAAGATCACATGGACATCTTTAAATCTTTTATCATAGCGCGTCATAGTAATATAGTAACCATCGACCGGGGTCATGCCCTGGGCTTTGATTGGATCTTGGCTCAGAACCTGCATCAACTGGCGAGGCCTGTCGGTCCTGAAATTGGCAAACAGGACCACATCCCCGGGCTGGATAATACCTTTTTCCTTTGCCCCTGCTTTTATCGGGAGTAAAAATTCATCCGTCACATCGCGATCATACATTGCCTGAATGGATGACTGAACGTCACTGGTTAATTCTCCCTCTCCCTTGACAAGAAGATCATAAGCGTATTTGATGCGTTCCCAGCGGTGATCCCTGTCCATGGCATAATACCGGCCAACAACTGAAGACAAGGATACAGAAGACCCATCAATAAATGTCATCAGGGAACGAATGTATTCCTTACCTCCCCGTGGGTCCGTATCCCGACCATCCATGAAGGCATGAACATAAGTTTCCAGATTATATTTTGATGCATAGCTACAAAGAGCCTTGATGTGATCAATATGGGAATGAACGCCACCATCGGACAACAGGCCAAGAATGTGCACTGCCTTCTGATTCTCAGCCGCAAAATCAAGGGCTTTGCAAAGCTGGTCGTTATTTTCAAGGGAGCCATCCGCAATTGCGTTATTGATGCGCGCCAATTCCTGGTAAACTATGCGACCGGCGCCGATATTCAGGTGACCTACCTCGGAATTACCCATCTGGCCTGCAGGTAAACCCACTTGCTCACCGAAAGTGACAAGCTCACTGTTTGGATATTCCTTGTACAATCGATCGACAAATGATGTTCTAGCGCGGGCAATAGCACTGACATCGGGGATTTGGCCATGACCCCACCCATCCAAAATGATTAAAAAAGCCTTTTCTCTATTCACGGTATCCTGTTAAAAATCGTCTAAGTTAGGGGAATAATACAAAATAAGAGCGCGCATCCTTATGCAATATTTAACGAATGTTTAAGTTTATTTACAAACTGGGAATTGATAATTTGCGTTTAACTCATTGTAATCAATGTTATGAAAGAATCTTTATTCATTTGTCTTTTGCTCATCGGCATGTCCACGCTTTGCTCCGCTCA
>JBFKJL010000230.1:0-4383 GCA_041631795.1 Saprospiraceae bacterium
ACCTTGATGAAAAATTGTGGGATTACCTGACAGAGCGATCTTTTTTACAACAATCAGAAGAGATCAACACCTCTCACCTTGAAATTGCCCGGGATCTCAATGCTTCCCGCGAAGCCATCTCAAGAATGTTGAAGAAACTTGAGGACAAAGGTCGGGTTAAACTGGACAGGAACAAGATTACCCTTTTGGAAACGATATAAAGTTCATTTCTCGATGCTACGATCTACCCACATCCGCTATTTGATCAGGGTCGGCGGGATGGGCATGTATTGTTTGTTGGCTTTGTGGAGTTGTGAACAATCGACTTCCCCTGATCATTCCGGGAGAGATTACCTGGTTTTGGGCCATACCTACCAATGGTCAGCACATGGATCAAAAATTGACAAGCGATTGGAAGGCGTCAATTATTCGGCATTCAGGGGTCTTTGGCTTGGCGGGGATTTATGCTCCGAAACCACAAAAGAAAAATCCACACTTGATTATCTCGATGGCATTTTCGGTCTGCGAAGTCCCGAAACACTTTGGGCGGTAGGGAATCACGATATCAGGAACGGGAATTTGAATTATATCCAGGACAAAACCGGAAGGCCATTATTTTTTGTGCATCGTATCGGCCGTATAAAAATTCTTGTGATCAATACGATGACAGAGCACCCTGCAGTATCGGGTGATTGTGATTGGCGCAAAGACCAGGCTGATTTCATTCACCGTGAACTCGATGGGTGTCTGACAGGTGATGACCTGGCATCAACACTGGTGTTTTTTGGGCATGCAGCGGTATGGTCTGATAGCGAAGAAATTTTAAGAACCTATGAAAGAATTGGCAACCAGGGTGCGTCCTGGTTCAATTTTTATTGTGACAGGCCGAGTCCGTTCAGGACAGAATTTTTTCCAAAGCTCAGGGCAATCCAGGAAGCCGGGACCCAGGTCATCTGCCTTGCCGGTGATGGTGGACAGTATGACAAAACATTTTTTAAAACCGGTAAATCCGGAATACAATACTATGTCACAGGTATTAACAACTCCGTTTTAGATACGGATAATATGGAACTCATCGATCAATACAACACTGCGCCTGATTCGGTACTTATCTTTCACCACGACACTTTGACGCATTCTTTAACAGGAGAATTCATTCCAATCGAGAATTTGTAAATACCTTCGCAGAACAAATTTCCAAATAGTCGATCCATGTTAAGATTTGAAGAATATCTCGCGGATTTCACAAATACGGTCAATGTACTGGATTTTATCATCAACCTTGTGGTGGCAACAATCCTGAGCATGATTATTAAATATTACTACATCCGCTTTGGAAAATCTTTCTCCAACCGTGAGAAGTTTTCTGTGATTTTTGTGCCTATGGCCCTCACGACCCTCCTGATCATAACTGTGGTTCAGGCTTCCATTGCCTTGTCCCTGGGGCTGGTTGGCGCTCTTTCCATTGTCCGCTTCCGGGCTGCCATCAAGGAACCTGAAGAACTGACATATATATTCCTGGTCATTGGTGTGGGATTGACATGTGGGGCCAATAAACCGCTGCTCGCTATTGTCGCAGTTGCCGTTATCCTCCCGCTGGTTTATCTCAATGGACGTTTTGCATCAAAAAATTTGTATTCCAGGGATAAAATGCTCATCAATATCAGGTCCAGGCGACTTGATGTGGGGATATTGACAAATCTGATGACAGATTTATTCTCATCCGTAGAATTGAAACGTTTCGAACAGGACAGTGAAGGCATCCACGCCTGTTTTCTGACCAGAACAGATAATGTGGAGACACTATCGCGATTGACTGCCCAGTTACGGGACAGGGACAAAGATGCCAGCATCAGTATTTTGGATCAACCGGAAGTCGTATTATGATCATCAAGGGTCATAGGGATTCGGATCGTGGTTTTTTAATCATGCCAGTCCTGGTTACTTTATTAATACTCCTTGTTTTTTTACGGTTCTATGTGCCAACAATAAGCACTGAAGCATCCATTGAGGAAAGAGAACCTGTCTTCTGCGGCGCTGAAACAGTGGACGGTGAGTTTTTTATTAATGGTGCCTCCAGGTTTAACAATGCCCATACCCGGTCTGACGAAAAAGTTCTCAGTGGTCAATACGCTTCCAAAATTGATACGAATGACAGGGAAGGTTTTGGATATATCATGACCAACCCACGATCGGGCAGACGCTACCGTGTTTCTGTATGGTCGTTCAACGCGCATCCGGTCGATGCATACCTTGCCGTATCGGCAATGGACAGCAGTATCTATTACATGGAAACGAATGAAACTGTGGAGAGAAACGGGGCATATTGGGATCGCCGTACGCTTGAATTTACTGTCCCGGAAAATCCTCAGATCGGGTATCTGAAAATTTTCGTTTACCGGGCATCGGGTCAGAGCCCCATTTTTTTTGATGATCTGGAGATCGATGAACTGCCTGCGGCGGTATTCAGGGATACATTGGATTTCAGTCCGGCAGTATTGGAACTTATACTCGACAAAAAGGCACTGGATTACATCAGGATCATGAAAGAAAAGTCGATAGCCCGGGGCCTGGTCTATCATGATGACTCAAAAGTAAAGGTTAAAATTATTGATGATAAAAAGGAGAAGAATGCAGAACTGCGCTTGAAAGGCGACTGGCTCGACCATGCTGGAAAATATCCTTCATTCAGGTTGGATATGTCCGATACGGAATCCTGGCTGGGCATGCAGAGTTTTTCCGTTCAGGAACCCAGGACGAGAAGCTTCCTGCGCGAATGGGTTTATTTTCGCTTCCTTGATGTGGCGGATGTCCTCCATCCGCGGCATGATTTTATGACGCTGAAGACAAATACAGATATCGGTATCGTATTCTCTTTCGAAGAACATTTCACTAAAAATCTTGTCGAACACGGCAAAAGGCGTGAAGGTCCTATCATTAAATTGACAGAAGAGCGGTACTGGGAAGCTCAGCGGCGCACCATGAAGTCTTTTCGTGGAAACCTTGCAGGTCCGGACGAAAAAGACAAGTCATTCTGGTCGTCTGAGATTCGCCCTTTCAAAGCCAACAAGCTGCTGAGGAATCCGGCGCTGAAAAACAATTTTGAAGCAGCGCAGGATTTGATGCACAATTTTAAATATGATCTTGAGCCCCCGGAAAAGATCTTTGATCTCGACAGGCTGGCCCGTTACCTGGCGATTACGGATATCTGCCTTGCGGAACACGCGATCACATGGCACAATCAAAGATTTTATTACAACCCCGTGACAGACTTTCTTGAGCCAATAGCTTTTGATGCCTATGGAGAGGAAGATCCAAAGAACTATGCCTCTGATATCTATGGCGAAAAGGTCTATCAATCAAATGATTCGCCTTACGAACCGATTGACCAACTGTTTTTTAATGATGCTTTCGCAAAACTATATTTTAAATATCTCAACTATTATTCCTCGCAGGCATTTGTTGTGCCTTTTATGGAAAGTCTTGAGTCCGGGATCAAGGACAGAGAACATTTTCTCAACATCCGTTTCAGCGATTATTCATATGACAGGACCGAGATCATGAAAAAGGCTAAAATGATACAGAATGCTCTTCCTGCATATGAAAATTCCCTCCTTGCTTTTGAAGACGAATATGATGTCGAAACAAGGACAATCAAGCTTCACAATACGCATAGTTTTCCACTTTGGGTCTACCTTAAAGGCAAGAGAGAAGAAGGCGTGGTCCTCTATCCACGTGACAGGCAGAAAGAGCCTGAATATTTTACCTACGTCATTCCCAGGGGCGTTCAATATTTTGCCTACGAAGTGCTGGGACAGGATTCTGTATACAGTGCGCAAATCCAGGCTTGGCCCTTTCCAAGGTCAAATTTTAACCGTCTGGACCGGATCAATGGCAATTTAGGGGATTTCAATTCTGTATTGGTGCAGATGAAGAACCAGGTTGTCTTCAATGAAGGACAACATCAGATCAATACCCCTTTGATCATTCCTAATGATCACAACGTCGTGATCAAAGCAGGAACGGAGTTAATATTCGGAAAAAAGGGATGCGTCATCAGCCATTCACCTGTGCGCATACTCGGAGAAGAAGACAACCCTGTTGTGATCAGGTCCATTGATGGGTTGAGTGGCAGTTTTACTGTTTTACAGGCAGAAGGCGAATCCTTCCTGCGTGATGTGCGTTTTGAGAATATCAATACCTTATCCGGGGAACATTGGCAACTGACTGGCGGGGTCAATTTTTATGAAAGCGATGTGGATTTGGTACGTGTGTCTTTTCTCGACAGCCAGTGCGAAGACGCAATGAATATTATAAGGTCCTCATTCAGTTTAAATTTTTGTGCTTTCGTCAATACATTTGGCGATGCATTGGATGTTGATTTCAGCTCGGGAACGATTGATA
>JBFKJL010000231.1:0-4336 GCA_041631795.1 Saprospiraceae bacterium
AATAAGGTGCTTGGAATACCAGCAGAACTCTTGATCAATGAATACGAACTCGCCAAATAAAGATTAGAAAAATGTGCAGGACAATTACGCACCTTCAAACATATTACTTATCCGTGTAAAAATGACGATCCGATAAATCAAATTCTCGCCGCCAGGTACGCCGCTTCATTGATCGCCCGCTTGGCATCCAGTCCCGAGGCTTCTTTGGCGCCCCCGATCACATGGATGTTTTCCTTTGCCAGGCCATTTACATCCGTGAATGGATTGTGTAACTCCTGTCCTGCACAAATAATGATGTTGTCCACTTCAAGTGAGTGGACCTCTCCATTGGATTCAACACGGAACACACGCCCGTCAAAACCGAGGTACGTGCAATTCGACATCATGATCACATTTTTCTTTTTCAGGCTGGCCCTGTGGATCCAACCCGTCGTCTTGCCCAATCCCTTGCCGTGCTTGCCAGTGGAACGTTTCATGAGATACAAAGTTCTTGGAGATGGTGACTCCTCCGGAACAGCCGTCGCCCCCCGGGTGGCATAATCCATATCGACACCCCATTCCTTCATATAACTCTCGGTATCCATCGGACCATCCCGTCCTTCGGACAGATATTCGGCCATATCAAAGCCAATGCCTCCGGCACCGACGATGGCCACTTTTTTACCGACAGGCATTTTATGCCATAAGACATCCCTGTAATTCAGGACAGCAGGATGATCGACGCCTTCAAAATGTGTCTTCCTCGGTGTAACACCTGTGGCCACGATGACTTCATCAAAACCCTTCCCTTTCAGGTCAGAAGCTCTGACGCGTGTGTTCAGGTGAATGTGTACACCGTGTTTGTCCAGCATGTGGCCAAAATACCTTATGGTCTCGGCGTAATCCTCCTTTCCCGGAATGACCTTCGCCATGTTGAATTGACCTCCCAGTCGGTCTGTCGCTTCATACAGTTCGACTTCGTGGCCACGTTCTGCACAATGTGTCGCCGCTGCCATCCCGGCCGGACCGCCACCGATAACCGCTATCTTTTTCGTTTTTTGAACAGGCTCAAAATTCAATTCCGTTTCATAACAGGCCCTTGGATTGACCAGGCATGTGCACCGCTGCATGGTAAACGTATGGTCCAGGCAAGCCTGGTTGCACGCGATGCAGGTATTGATCTCGTGTGACTTGTTCAGCATGGCTTTCAGTACAAAATGACTGTCTGCGAGGAACGGACGTGCCATGGACACCATGTCGGCGCAGCCATCTGCCAGGACTTTTTCAGCGACCTCCGGTGTATTGATCCTGTTTGTGGCGACAAGCGGGATACTGACCTCACCCATCAGGCGTTTTGTCACCCAGGCAAAGCCTCCCCTGGGAACCACAGATCCAATGGTCGGCACACGCGCTTCGTGCCAGCCGATACCCGTATTGATGATCGTCGCCCCGGCTTTTTCGATGGCCTTTGCCAATTGGACCACTTCTTCCCAGGTGCTGCCCTCTTCCACCAGGTCCAGCATGGACAATCGATAGATTATTATGAAGTTCTCGCCGACAGCCTTGCGGATGCCCTCAACGATGCGCAATGGAAATTTTATCCTGTTCTCATAAGATCCTCCCCACCTGTCCGTCCTTTTATTTGTCCTGGTGACGATAAACTGGTTGATGAGATAACCCTCGGAACCCATGACCTCAACGCCGTCATAGCCGGCCCATTGCGCCAGTTGGGCACAGCGGGCATAATCACTGATCGTGCGCTCAATATCTTCATCAGTGAGTTCACGTGGCGTGAACATATTGATCGGTGCTTTTATCGGGGATGGCGCCACTAAACCCTGATCATAGGCATAACGCCCGGCATGAAGGATCTGCAGGCATATCTTGCCGTCCTCCGCATGCACGGCTTCTGTGATCACTTTGTGGTGCGATGCTTCTGCCTCATTCATCAACGTCGCACCGCCCATGGCCACGACCCCTTCTTTATTGGGGGAAATACCTCCAGTGACTATCAGGCCAACCTGCCCGCGAGCCCGTTCAGCATAAAAGGCTGCTGCTTTAACGTTACCACCGGGAATTTCTTCCAGCATGGTGTGCATGGAACCCATGAGGGTCCTGTTATTCAATGTGGTAAAACCGAGATCCAGTGGTTTCAATAGATTATCGTACATAGCCATTTATTAAAGGCCTGAAATATAGACAAAAAACAACTTTATTCATGCGGCCTTCATCGAAAAGCTATTTATGGCATCACCTTAAAAAAAGTCTCCGGATCTTGATTAATATGGTCTCATTTCGCCAATCTGAAAGGTCAGACCAAAACCTTGATAATTTGAAAATCCATTAAAATTTGCAACAAGATTGAGGCCTATGCCCAAATTTTTGAGCGAAAAGATCACCCCAACCTTTAAAGGTACACCTAAACCAAAATGATCATCTTTTATATTACTGCTTCCAAATATTGTAGAAATGCCCGCGGAAGCAAAAAGTCGTGTGGCTGTAGGCTTGGTTATGACACCATACATAAAACCAATATCTGTCATCTTCGATCTTGTATACTTCCTTGGTGGTGCGTTATAGGTGCCTCCAAAAATTCCGGCGACCAGGCTCCCGATAAAAACCTCCCCCGGATTTGGGCCTGATACGTGTTCTGTGCTCGTAAAATTAGTATGAAGGGCCAGTAAATGGATGCCTTTACTGAAATTCACATCTATTCCAAATGCACTTCCATTAAGTGTTTTATTATCAATCTGGTTAAATGCTCCAATATAATTAAATGAGACCCAGATTGGATTTTTCTCATATGTTACTGAATGGGTTTGAGCGTGTAATGAAAATGGTGATAGATGTAAAATTACACTGAAAATGACAAAGGATAAAAATAGATTTCTCATTGCATTTGATTTTTTGATGAACAATGATCCAAATCTGTAATTAACTGCCTTAAAGAAGGCTCAGTCATGTAACATAAAAGAGAAATATTGTAACAAAGGATTGAAAATGAGCAATTAGTAATTCATTATGTGCTCTGGGGAGGGATATTTTGATGGAAAAAAAATGGACCAACCCACTTCTGAGCGGCCCATTGCGTAAGGGTTGATCAATTCCTATCTTGACTTACTCTTTTGTGACGCACACAAATCCGAATGGTCATGCCTTCAATCGCGGTTTAAAGGTTAATTAACAGGAGCGTTAAATATTTATTTCCATTATACAGGATGAGGATATTCGCGCATTTTGCATATTATGGACTACCATACTGAACACACTCCAGAGGTAGAAATAATTTCAATCAAAAGGAGCGCAGAATATTGAAGTCAGCAAAAAATTTCATTCATTTACGCTGATTTTCCACAATCCAGTGATGCTATGAAAAACATTCGTAGAGGACTTTATATCATTCTGCTTATCAGTACGTGTCCCATTTTCAGTCTGTCCTTATTTTGTCAATCGGGCCAAAATAAAAAGGATGCAAAACCCTACAATCCCATCATGATCAAACTCAATGAAGAAGGTGACCAATACGTCCGCTTCGTTCTCTGGCACCAGATGTGGCTGACGAGCAGTAACCTGAGTGATGGGTCAAAACTCCAATGGACACCCAGTATAAGGCGCTCCAGGATCCTTGGATATGGCCAACTGTCCTCAAGATTCCTGATCCTCACCCATTTTGGACTGAATAATTTAAGCCCGGCCAATCAGACATCGCTGGGCAATAACGGTGATGGGGCCCAGTTTTTCCTCCATGGCGCCTGGTGTGAACTCATGGTGACGGATTTCCTTTACGTCGGCATGGGCATCCACTACTGGAATGGCCTGACAAGACTCTCCAGCGCCAGCACCCTGAATTTTATGACCCTTGACCAGGCCCGTCCCTGGGCGCACTGGCATACGCTGGGTGTGACAGATCAGTTTGGCAGGCATCTCGGGGTATATGCAAAAGGCCAGGTAGGCAAGTTTGACTACAGGCTGGCCGTCAATTCACCGGGAAGAAACCCATTGGATGAAGGCCGTCATTATGGATCCTTCATTTCACCACTTGCATATATCGGGGCCAGCCAGTCTGATAGGAATGGAGGTCAAAGAGGCAATTATATCTACCAGGGATATATGAGATTCAACTTTTGGGATCAGGAATCGACGAAACTGCCCTTCCAGGTGGGATCCTATTTAGGAAAGAAGAAAGTGCTGGGTGTGGGCACTGGTTTTTTCATACACCCGGGTGGCATGTATAATATTGTCACAGGGGACCACAGCGGGGTTGTCCACTACGCGCTTGATGCTTACCTCGAGTACCCCTTCGCATCAGGGGATATGTTTCACTTCTACAGCTCTTTCATCCGATTCAACTATGGAG
>JBFKJL010000232.1:0-4333 GCA_041631795.1 Saprospiraceae bacterium
AGCATAATAGCCTTGGATATCTACATCTATAGTAAACTGATCACCGGCTACGCCGTCACTGGCTATGAGCTTCTGAATCTCAAAATTATTTGTTTGTACTGTCGGTTTCCCCCATGGAGAATTATAAGACAGTGCCACCCAGATTTTCCCGTTGAACCCCTCGAAGACGCCACTTGTCGCATTCCATCTTATTGTTCCGGCTTCAGTTGTAGTTCCGGTATTCATCCCCAGGTTCACAGCCCCATCCACTTCCAGTTTTTCAGAGGGTGATGTCGTGCCTATGCCCACTGCTTTGACGGTCGATGTGGTATCCACATTCATCGTCCATCCGGCATCATCATCAACTAAAGTCTGCCAGGAACCCACACCATTGGCATCAGAAACCATGATCTTGCCATCCGCCTGGTTGCCGTCCACCATTTTCAGGTTTCCGACGATATGGACAGTGGTATCCGGTGTATTTGTGCCTATTCCCATGAACCCGTTTTTACGGATGAGGAGGGCATTGGATTCATACCCGATGCCTGTGCCATTCCCGATGACGAAGATCGGGTCGGTCGCGATATATGAATTTGAGCCACCGCTGGCCACATTGAACAAACCGACGACGACCTCACCGTACGATTGTGCTTTGAGATTCCTGCCACCCAGGATGCTTGAATACCCGCCAGAAGCTGCATTGGACTGACCTCCGGCAATAGTTGAGGTCTCCCCGGAAGCCATATTCTGGTAACCACCGCCAATAAATGAATTCTGGCCAGAAGCGAGGTTTTGGTAACCGCCGGCAACAGTGGCGTTTTGATTGCTGACTGCATTGTAATATCCGCCACCAATTGTACCAAAATTTTGCGTTATTGAGTTATTGAACCCTCCGCCAATAAATCCGTAGGAACCCGAAACAGTATTTGTATTCCCGCCACCAACCACAGCTCTTAGTCCAGAAGCGGTATTTGAAACACCAGCACCTATAAATGATGCTGCACCTGAAGCCACCTGCGTGGCTGCACCCCTGATGGTTTGAAGGTCGACACTGTTCTCTCCCCTTGCATTTCCAGGGACACTGCCCTCATCATATGCTCTCAGGTTTTTGGTGTTTGCCCCCGTTCCACGAATGACACCTACGGGAATCTTGACATTGCCGCCACCGGAAAGGAAAACCGTATCATTGGATATGGTCAGTGACTGGATCTCGTTTGTATTGCTGCTATCCACAGCCACTTTATGGGTCATGGCTCCTTCTACGACCGTCAGGGAATCTCCAGACACCGCCATGCTGCTGATCTTTTCATTATTGGGATCACCGTCAACCTCTGAAGTGAGATAGCCATTGTTTGCCACAAAATTGTCGACTGCCGTTTCATCCAATACACTGTCCTGGAATGTGCCACCGCCATCACTCAAAGTCACCGTTGTTCCTGTCCTTGATATTGTCTGTATTTCGTTCGTGGGATCTCCATCAACTTCTGAAGTCAGGTAACCATTGTTCCCCACAAAATTATCAACCGCCGTTTCATCCAGTACACTGTCCTGAAACGTGCCACCACCATCACTCAGGGTCACCGTCAGGCCTGTTCGGGAAATAGTCTGAAGCTCGTTGGTGGCATCCCCATCATTTTCGGAGGTCAGGTAACCATTGTTCCCTACAAAATTATCAACAGCTGTTTCATCCAATACACTGTCCTGGAACGTGCCACCGCCATCACTCAAAGTCACCGTTGTTCCTGTCCTTGATATTGTCTGTATTTCGTTCGTGGGATCTGCATCCAGGTCATCGACATTGTCCAGGCCATCAAGGAAGGCCAGGGGTATACCCGGAAGGGTTGACCACGTTTGCAATTCATTTGTCGGATCATGGTCCGCATCGTCAACTTCATCAGCTGGCAGAACCACAAAACCGCCATTGGTCAGGTAAATGGTGTCATTTGAAATGGACAGGACCTGGAATTCCGTTAATGTGGCGACATCGCGCATGGCCAATGTCCCATCGGCCAGCACGACCACCACACTGTCGGCGGTATTCAATTTATCCAAGATTGAAATTTTCGCTTTGCCTTCAATGTGAAGGTTCTGCGCAGAAGAGATCGTCACCATAAATACTGAGAAGAAGAGAATCTGTACAAGGCAGTGATTTCTCATTTGTAAATGATTTATGGCTTAAGAAAATTATTTGGAAAATGTATGATGGCGATCAGTAGAAGGCAATGATATAGATCATGTAAGAAAATAATATTCATGCTTTAAACAGGGGTTCCTGCCTATATTCATGGAATCCAGCACATTTATTGTAAATTAATTCCCCGAAATAAGACAGTCCCTATGCGATTTTGTCTCTTGTATCTTGTGTGTTTGATATTTGCGCCTTCGGCGCTGGCCCAGATAGATGCCCATTACTGGACGCACCAGTATGGTGCCAAGGGCTTACTCCTGAACGGTGCAGTCATTGCATCCACCGACGATGAGACAGCGATCTATTACAACCCGGCCTGCATGGGCCAGGGCAACAATCTCGGATTCGTGTTTTCCTTCCTGACACCGACGTATTCCTTTCTCGAAACAGACAATCTCACCAGTGACGGGAGTTACTTCAAGGATGATGAACTGGGATTTTCACCCGGATTCGCTGCGGTCCGCTTTAAACCCTTCGGATCAGACAAGCTCATCGTGGGTGTGGCAAGCTTTGAAAAACTGTCGTCAAACATTGGTTTTTCCGATCGCGTTGTCCAGGAAATTATTGATTTTCAGAATTTCATCTATGTGGGGGATCTTGAGTTTTCGCGTCAATTGTCCCAGGACTGGATCGGGTTTGGTCTATCCTACAATTTCTCGGACAGGCTGGCCATCGGTTTTTCCCAGTATTCGGTGTGGCACGACGAGAACCTGAACCTCGATTTCAGGAAAGAAGCGAATCCCTCTATCGATCCGACATCCTCGCTCTACAGCTGGCGCTCAAAATTTGGCTACAACATCAGCGTCAATGGTGGTTGGCTCACCAAGCTGGGATTCATTTATAACTTCAAGAAAGGCAAGGTCGGTCTGACCATGACCAGCCCGAGTTACGGTTATGCCCACAACAGCGCCTCCTACCTCTACGCCGATGAACGACTGACACTCAATGAATTCGACGTGATCTCAAACCGGCGGGATGTTGACCTGGCAGAGTTTAAAACGCCCGTTTCCGCAGGTCTGGGAATGGAAATGCATTTCGATAAGATGACAGTCTCCATCTCAACCGAATATTTCAGGTCGATAGATGAATACGTTTTGTTTGAAGACACGGACGACCCTTTTGATGATCTCTCCGAAGTAGATGAGATACAATCCATTATAGTGACCAATAGTGCATCAAGTGTGATGAACTTCGCTTTTGGATTCCAAAGGTATATGAATGCCAAAACGACCCTACTCTGGGGATTCCGGACCGATTTTGATCAAAACAGTAATGTCAACATCAACGAGATCACCGAATACTTGTCTTCTTCGCCCAGTACCTTTCACTTTTCCGGGGGGGTGCGTTTTATCGGTGAAAAAAACCAACTTTCCCTGGGTTTCGACTACGGCTATGGCCATAAATCCGGTGGCCGGCAACTGTCTCAGATCGGCTCACTGAACATCGATGACTTTTTTGACTTTGGCAATAAGAACAATGTGACCACCACAACGCATACGTTCATGATCTTCCTCACTTATGATTTTCTGTTTGGGCGGATTCGCGATCTCAATGGCGACAGCCAGTGATGCATTTCGTTTTGGACCATGAGCATAACGCATGTTTTAGGTATCGTACATTCCATCCAGTTTACCCGACATAATATTGAACGCCAAAACTTTTAAGGTCCTTTAAAAGTTGTGTACTATCCACACATTCTCCCATAAGATGGATGCCAGGATCATCCTCCATTTTAAGTATTTTTTGTAGACAAGCCACAATTGACCGCGCGGTCAACACATAACCGTCATCTGAATGGATGGTCAGCGACAGGTTCTCTTCGCTTCCATTAATGACTCCCGATGCCCGGACAATAAATTCGACCCTGGGCCTGAGGCCACGGCCCTTTTTGCGCCCCCAGTACATGAGCCGGCCGCCGACCTTTTGGCTTAGCGGAATGTTGATCTTGCCCAGGATATACACCAGGGAGAAAACAACATAGTCAATAAAGGGGTTGAACCCAGCGGCATACACACCGCAGTTGACCAGACCCAATTCAACGTCCAGGTGGCGGATCTCCATCATTTTGAGAGGGTAACAGGATTTTCGTCCAAACCACTGTGGGAAATGCATGGACTTCATATCCTTATAACCCCCTTTGCGCCATTCTCCTTTTTCAAGGATCAG
>JBFKJL010000233.1:0-4330 GCA_041631795.1 Saprospiraceae bacterium
AAGGAAAAGACCGACAGCATGACCGGAATAACAAAAGAAACCATCCCTTCTATCATCTTTGACGGGATGTTCCTCAGGTTCTATGGATCGAATGCCCACTGGACCTACAATGGCGATGATGTTTCGGTCACGGCGTTGCATTTCAAGGCCGGCCTCTTTCACGAGTTCTTGCCGGATAATGTCGCCCGGTCGAGCAACAGTTCCATCATGCTGGGCGTGGCCCTGGGCATGCGCGCCGCCACAGGCGATATCCGGTCCAATGACAGCGCCCTGCTCCAGGAGATCCTGGGCACTTCAAAAGGCACATACTGGGGTGTTGATGCCATGTTCGGCGTCAAGTTCAATAACATCCGGGCTGAATTCATCATCCCCTTTATTTTCAAAAATGACAAGACTTCTATCCTCGGCCTGACCGACACACAGTTCATGACGCAGGTGCGGTTTATAGGCGGTTTTCCATTAAGGCTTCAGAGCGATGAAGCAATCAGGAAAAGTGTCGATACCCAAATGACGAAGATGGGGATGTGAAGTTTAAGTCGAAGTTGAAGTTGAAGTTGAAGTTGAAGTTGAAGTTTCGTCGATGTTTCTCGCCTTTGCATGAAATTTAAAAATTATTCATTAGTCATTAGTCCCTTATCATTGCTCATTGCTCATTACTCATTGATCATTGATCATTGATAATTGATCATTGTTTATATCGCGAAGACGATCCCTTTCTCTTAAACGAATCCGAATCCTTAACCGTCACCTTCTGCTTGTCTGCAGCTGTCAGGCGCCCCAGGTCTTTGACCTCCCGCCACTGGCCATTTCCCTTCAGTGTCAGCCTGTTCTTCTTTTCATCGCCATCGTTAAACAACCTGTCTTCATAGACGACGTAGAACTTGCTTGGAGGCAACTTGAATCGGACGGATTCCTCCTTGTCATTGAAGTGGTCGTTCTGGACAAAGATATCCTTGTAGTTGCGGATCAGGGCATTCCTTTTACCGTAGATCCGCATCGCCCGGCCTTCAAAATTCTTGTCCTCGTAAAATTCGATGACGGCATCATCCATGTCGTTGATTGGTGTGTTGTCCTTGTGGGGATAGTATTCCACGAAATTAATGAACCCGTTGCGTCGCCAGTGGTGCGTACTGTAAAGTGCAAGCCGGCCGTCTGCGGTATGGTATAGTCCACAGCCCGCATCGAAATTGTACTGCGTGCCACCAAAGTCAAAGATCTTGCCTTTGGGATACTCTTTTTCCAGTTCCATTTTGAGTTCCGCGGATGTCAACCTGAAATTCGGGTTACCCAGGGACTGGCCAACGAATCGGATGCTCAGGAGGAAAGCCCTGTTCTTCCGGTTGACGATCGGCGACAACTTGGCCATGTTGTCTGTGCAGATGACAAACAAGCGATCGTTGGGCTGAAGGACCATATGGATGGACTGAAAGCGCGGCAAGGCTTCATGTGTCCTGCCCAGGGCATCGAAGGGCCACATCTGTTTGTCATAGGACCCATTGGTCTTGAAACCGTCCAGTAAATTACTGGTTGGAGAATAATAGAAGGTGAAGCGGCCTTTCTTTCCATCAAATGCATTGCTGTCTGTCCAGACGGCCACAATGAAGCGGCCATTCTTCAGACGCACCATACTGGCCGCCCCTGCTTTCACATTGTCATCGACAATGGCCACATCATCCCCCAGGTCGACCGGGTTCAGTGGATCGGAAATATCATAAAACCTGACCTGGGAACTGCTCTGCGCTTCGAGGGGCACGACAAGCACATTCCCCAGGATATCAATCCCGCCGGCATGCCAGTACTGGCCCGATTTGATCTTGACAACTTTAGCCAAACGGTCGATCACCGGAGGGGTCATCGAATAAAAGACATTTGATCCGAGTGCATCTTTGGCCTTGCGGACTTTTTTAACCGCAGCAATATGCTCAAGATAGGCGCGCACCTCGATGATGAACAACTGGGCACAGCGCCTGACATTGTCACCACCTGAAATGATGATAAACTTCCCATCCTTTGTCCTTGCTATGCCCTGGAAATGGGTCTTGCGTTTTTTCTCCTCGATCTTTTCAAAAGTGAATTCTTTGTACGCCGTGGTCCCATCAAAGGTGCCCTCAGGCTGGATCCTGAGATAAACACCTTCGAATGGGATATCCCTGAAGGCTTGCCGAACATTGGGAATGGGAGGCATCAGATAATCGAGAGCGGGTGGATTTTGTGGGTCGATCTGATCGACCGGATCACCTGGATAACTGGCCATAGTTTAAATAATTATTTCAGTGTGTTTTTAAAATTCATCACGTTCAATGAGGCACTCGTACCGGGCACCATCGGAATAAGTCAAGATCATTTTATGCGTTACATCGGGCTGATATCCCGGAGGGACCATCCACAGGCTCTCCCATCTCAGGATGCCATCATCGCCATTTTTCATATAGACCAGGAAGTTACTGGATTGCCTGTCCGTCTGCAATTCGGCATAAGCCCTGCCCTGCCCCAATTGGTCATTAACCACTTTCAGAATTTCCCATTGTCCATTGGCCATGACCCTGACCTCAACCCCTGGAACGGTGGCGTCACCTTGGCGATCCTTTATCCCGGGGAGTCGGGTTTGTCCTCTGCCTCCGCATGTGAAATTCCGCTGCCTGGTATCTTTCAAGTTATAAGGTCCATTCAGGTTGTCTTCGGGCAACCAGGTGTGTCCAACCATCTTGTCCAGGGCCCTATCTTTCTTGAGCTTAAGGCCCACAATATACTTTTTTCGTTTATTCCCCCCGTATTCATCGATCCATTGAGGACTCTCTCCAGGCTGCATAGCCCGTATTTCCTGCTCCAGGAATAACCCTGTACCTGCCCCGTATACAGTGAAGGACCCTTCATAATGCTGGAGCATGTATTCCGAGGGTGTCGTCAGGTATGAGATGTATTCATTAGCCAGGCTGAGAACGACTGTAGAATCAGGATTGGATCCTGCAGCCTTTTTGAGTCGTTCTGCAAGGGCCACCGTTGTCTCACCCGGTATCGTCACAAGGGTCAATGGGCCAATTGTGTAATGTCCCAATGGCAGATACCGTGGTGAAGCCTTGCCGGCAAGTCGGGAGATCTTCAATTCTCTTTTTGTGGCCTGTGGGCCAAAACACGCCTTGACAACGCCCTCGTCATAACCGCATTCTTCCGATCTTGTCAGGCCATTAGTTCTCCCATCTTCAGCACCATTGAGTGAGGCCCTGCCTACGACAGGGCCAATGTCCGTCTTGTATTCGCCAGCCCCTATGCAGGATAGTTCATTGTACACATCAACCACACTGCGGTCAGCGATCCGGGGATAATTCAAGCTGGCCCGAATGGATGGCGTCACCGGAGATACAAGTCCGGAACCTACAGACTCAATGGTCTCACGGGCCAGGGCCGTTCCTATACGCATCGCATTTTCCCTGTCCTGGTTGTACCAGTTGGCCGACACATCGCCCTCTGCACCATTTATGAAGGCGTTGACAATGTCTTTGCCTCTCTCCTTGTAATAGTTTTCCACATGCAGTCTGGCCACACCATAGACATCGCTGCTGAGCAAAGGATTGTCAGAGCCCATCACAGTGGGATGCAGGCCAAATGCTGCCACCACACCCCGCAGTTGGCTGGACCCCTGGTCATAGACAGCAACCGTTGTTAGTGTCGGATCAATGGCCTGGAAGACCATGACATCTTCCGCATAACATTTGATGGTATCCCTGAAATATTGCCCCGGGTTGGACACACGGGCAATGATTGCATTGACCTGGTCCACAGGATTGTTTTGGAAAGCCCGCAAACTCCTGTTGCGCGACAAACCGGCCACTGTGGCCTGATTGATCTCCAAAACAGATGGCCGGGCATCATCGATGGCCCTTTGAATGCTCAAAGCGATCCGTTTTGCCATGACATCAAACAACTGCTTGTCAAAACCGACAAGGGCTGATGATCCGAGATTGTAGCCCCAGGATGAAGAGATATTCCCTGGTGAATTGTGGGTATGGGTAGCAGCAAAAACAACGCTTTCCCGTCCGATATGGTACTTCTGAGGTGTCTCTTTGTGAAGAAGATGCATCACTTTGTCTGTCAATCCCGCGGAAATGCTCCACAGGTCCATCGAAACCAGGACAAGAATTTCTCCCCCGGCATCTTCCAGGTAGAATGCAGTGGCATAGAGGTGGTTCCACCATCCCCGGCTGATCTTGCCGAGCTCGTTGCCGTAGCCACCCATGGAATGTCCCGGTGGTACGGTCAGTAACACACGTCCGATCCCTGCTTTGAATGTACCACTAGCCTCAACCTTGTGATAACCTTTTGGCACCTGGAT
>JBFKJL010000234.1:0-4328 GCA_041631795.1 Saprospiraceae bacterium
AAACCAGTGCCGGTGGCCTGGGGCGCATCGACTGGGTGCTCAACCAGGATGTGGATGTCTTTATCCTGGAGCTCGGCGGCAACGACATGCTGCGCGGTATTGATGTGCAGAACACGGCTGAAAATTTGGACAGCATCATTGTCAAGGTCCTTGACAAATACCCGGGCACACCTGTCGTCATCGCAGGAATGCTGTCCCCGCCAAATATGGGTAAGGACTACGAAACGGCGTTCAATAAAATCTATCCTGAGTTAGCGAAAAAGTACAAGGCCCCACTCATCCCATTCTTCCTGGAAGGTGTCGCCGGCGATGAAGACCTGATGCTCCCCGATGCCAAACACCCGAATGCAGAAGGACAGAAGGTGGTGCTGGAGAATGTGTGGGGGAAGCTGGAGGGAGTTCTGAATTCTGAGTTCTGAGTTCTGAGTTTTGAGAGTGAAGTTGAAAGCTCAAAGTTCAAAGTTCAAAGCTCAAAGTTCCGTTAAAGACTTTGAGTTGTAGATTTCAGTCAAGCTTACTCAGGCAACTCGAGGCTCAATTCCAAACTCTTAACTGATCAAATACTCTCATCCAAGGCCCACCATTCTCAGAGCTGATAAGAGTTACATTACTGCATTGACATCCATAGATATTCATTGTGTGCTTTTCCACAATGAAGACCTTGAAGTCCAATATGTTAAAATATTAGATATTTAATGCTAATATTATCAATCACATTATATTCAAAATAGAAATTCACACATATGCTTAAATCTGTATTTATAATCACGGTTTTGGGACTCCTGTATTTACCTAATGTTTTATGCCAGAGTCTTGAGGTCGAAGGCAAGGCGAAAATCACATTGATGGACCTTGTGAATACCGCAGATACCGTAGTTGTCAGGTTGACAGATGGCACACTGGCCACGAGAGACGTGGCAAGCATCCTGGGTGCTCTTCAATTGGATATCGTAAACGATACCATCAAATTATCCAATGGTAGTTTTATAATCCTTCCCGTAGACCAGGTCGACGATGCGGATGCTGATCCCACAAATGAGATCGAAACCTGGACAACATTAACAGGGAAACCTTCGGGTTTTTCTGATGATGTGGACGATGTGGATGATGCGGATGCTGATCCCACAAATGAGAGTTTGACACAATTTACTGTTTCAGGAGATACTTTGTATGTAACTGAAAGCGGTACGCAATACACTATTGAAATAGATAGCAGTAATATGAACGAAATCCAAAATCTGGCTGAAGTTTTGACTGCAGGGTCTGATGCGGGCAATAATGATATGGTCAATATCGATTCCATGGCTTCAAAAAAACTTACTTTATCCATGCCATCAAGCGATGTGCATTTAAATATAATAAGTGATGGTGGAAATACTTCGGTGAGTGGCGTCAAACTGAGGCATTCCAGCAATGATTATGGTTTTACTATTGAAAGTGATGATAAAATTGGAAGTCAAGGACTTAATATACGAAGACATTATGGTTCGAGTACAGGTATTTCTGATATGTTTATAGATGTGAATGGTCAAGTAGGTATTGGTACGACATCTCCTGTCCATAAAATGGACATCAATGGAGATTTAGCAGTAGATGGCCTTGTGAAGGTTGCACAAATGGATACATCTGAGAATGAAGAATTATTAGTTGTTAAAAAAGCTGATGGCACTTTGGCAACCAGAACAATAAAATCTTTGCCTCCTGATCCTCCTGATACAATCAGAAACCTTGAGACTGATTTTGCTCTAGCCAAATTATTATGTGATTGCGGGAATGATATCCCTCCATTTCTTGTACAATCAACTCTTGATGCAGGATACTCAATTATGGATTTATATAGCGCCAGTGTTCCGATTTCCAATTTCAGTGATGCAGGCGTAAGCGTGCAGGAGTTACTCGACGGCGGCTTAACACCATGCAATATCTTTGAAGGGGGATTGCCCCTGGATTCACTGTATGGCAAAATGTATGCCGGTGGATTAATATTCTATCTTGATACAGTGTCTTGCAATGGATTTGTAAGTGCGCCTAATACTGATCAAGGTTTTACCACATGGGGATGCTATCAAACAGACTTACCTAATGTTCCAAATGTAACGGGAGGATTAACAGGCCCTGGCGCTGCAATTGGAGAAGGAATGATGAATACGGACAGCATTATCGTAAATGGATGCATCTTAGCTACTGATGCTGCCAGGCTGTGTTCGGACCTCTCACTCAACGGATACACAGATTGGTTTTTGCCATCCATCGGGGAATTGGAATTAATGTATCTAAATCTGCATCTTAATGGATTTGGTGTATTTGTTACTTCCAGGTACTGGAGTTCAAGCGAGAAAGATGCGGATACTGCTCACAGGTTAAATTTTGGATTTGGGAATATTGATAGTGCAACTAAATTCAACAATGTAACTGTGCGCGCCATACGTGAATTTAATGGAAGTTGATGGAGTTCTGAGTGCGAAGTTGAAAGCTCAAAGCTCAAGGCTCAAAGTTCCGTTAAAGACTTTGAGTTGTAGATAACGGTCAAGCTTATTAAGACAGGCTCAACTCAGAACTCAGAACTCTTAACTCACAAGATATCCCCCATCCGAGCTCAGCACACTTCCCGTGGTATAGCTGGAAGCCTGTGAGGCAAAATAAAGGGCTGCCCCCACCATCTCTTCAGGCTCTGCCATGCGTTGTTGCGGGATGTTTTGTGTGAACCGTTTAAGGATCGCTTCATTTTGCCATAAGGCGGCGCTGAATTGCGTTTTAATGAGGCCTGGGCAGAGTGCATTGGCGCGGATGCCGTCTTTGCCCCATTCCTTGGCCTGGCTCTTGGTGAGCATGATCAGGGCTGCCTTACTGATCCTGTACACACCAAGACCCATACTGGGTTTCATGCCTTCAACAGAGGCGATATTGATGATAGACCCCCCACAGCGTTCTTTCATGATGGGGTGGCAGAGGTTGCTCAGTTCGAAAGGTGCTTTAAGGTTGACCGAGATGATCTTTTCAAAGGCCAGCGGGGTGATCTGTTCAAGGGGTGCAAAGACCGGGTTGGTGGCTGCGTTATTGACCAGGATGTCCATACCGCCGAAGTGTGACTTTGTCATTTCCACAAGGTTCTCGAGCTCCTCCGTTTTGCCGACATGGCAGGCTATTCCGATTGAATTGATGCCACTGGCCTGTAATTCTTCCTGAACAGCATCCAGGGATTCCTGTTTCCTGCTGCTGATGACAATTTGTGCACCTGCCTTGCCAAAGGCAAAGGCGATGGCTTTGCCGATGCCGCGTGACGCCCCTGTGATCAGGGCGGTTTTGCCCGAAAGGTCAAATAATTCCATGGTAATTTTTTTCCAATGTACGATTTTCGTAAATCCTTTGCATGGTCAGGAGTATCACAATCAAAGAGGTAATTGAGGATGACAGCCTGCGAACGTTGGTAGTGAAAAGTCACTGTATAGATTATTTTGGCTTGTTAGGCATGGAATTCACAATTTTTTCAGATTTTGGAAACCGATAAAAATGAAAATCGGCAATAGATCTTTCCCCGACCTTTGGCTGCTCAGCATCCCCTTCGTGGCGATGCTTGTCGCCAATGTCTTTGTGCCCGGTCACCCCATCTGGGACGAGCGGCTCTTTTTCCCGACGGTGATGGATGTCGGCAATAATTATTTTCCATCTCTCGAACAGATTCGCACACTGAATTCCCCGATGGGACCCGTGTACTTTGTCATCTGGGGTTTCATGGGAAAGATCCTGGGATGGTCTCTGACGGCTATGAGGGCCTTTCACATCCTGGCAGCCTTCGGATTGACGGTTTTGCTTTTCAAGATCCTGAAATCCCGGATGCAGGGGCACTGGCTCGGCATAGCCATCTTTATCCTGAATCCCTATTTTCTTGTCATGACGGCGCCGTTGCTGTACACGGATGTGACATCGCTTATCTTCTTGTATGCGGGTGTGTATTTCTATTGGCTGCGCCAAAACCGGTGGCTTGCCGGAGTATTTTTTGGGTTCGCCATTTGTACGCGCCAGCTTTTGATCTTTCTGCCCATCGCTGTAGGCCTGGCAGATCTCTATGGGTTCACGAAGGGCAGGATCGCTTTTCGTGAAGTCCTGAAAGACCTTATTCCCGTGTTCATGTTTTTGCCGCTGTTTGTTCTGTGGGATTACGATGTCAACAGCGGCACGTTTAAAGGCAAGCAATTTGAGGAAGCGACGCTAGCGGCATTTACATTTTCCGTGAAGACCCTGGGCTACAGCATCATGCTGACTGGGCTTTATGCCTTGCCGTTCTGGATTAAAAAGTTGAAAGAGGTATTTACAAGGCGCAATGCTGT
>JBFKJL010000235.1:0-4314 GCA_041631795.1 Saprospiraceae bacterium
ACCTGGGGTTCTTGTGGCAGTAGATTGCCCCTTAGAATTTCCTGCAATATGAAGGAAAAAATTTATGTCTATTTTTAAAATTGCGTCAATCATATTATATTTTTATTTTATATGAAATTTTACTCCCATTGCCGTTGGCGTCCCCGCCAACGGTGGTGCAGCGTGGCTGGTCATAACGCATTGATATCCCGCAGAGCCTTTCTAGCTATTTGATTTCGTGGTAAACCTTTTAGAACTGACCTGTTGGCACGGATGACAACAGAAACATGAAATAGTATGGCACGGATGACAACAGGAAACTCCCTTCTGTTGCCGTTGGCGTCCCCGCCAACGGTGGTGCAGCGTGGCTGGTCATGGATTAACCGCAGGTTGTTTGAAAATTATTTACGCGAACATTATAAAAATAGCTCATCATATTATATTTTTATTAAATATGTTAATCTTGCACATCTTTAGAGCAAAGAATCTCCAGTGCATGATGGCAGCATTCATCATCATGATTGGCTTCTGGGACACTGGCTTTGGTCAAGCTTCTTCCTCAGAAGGAGGCCTCATTGAAAGGCTAACTGCAGACATCAAGCCCGGCAATCTCATCTTCATTGAAAACTTCAGGTTGGCATTGAAAACGGCTGCGGCGTATAAGGTCACGGATGCCATCCACGCCGGTGTCCACGCCAAAATCGACTACAAATACCTGTCGAAGAACAAGGTCAACGCTTTTGATCTCGGGTTCGGGCCATTCGCGCGCTGTAAGGTGGCAGGCGGATTCTTCATCCAGGCGGAATACGCGTGGCACAGCTTTGACAACAAATACCTCCCCGTGTCAGAGAAACTGCGGTTTGACCCGGAGAAATACACCGGAGACCGCATTTCAGCAAGGGGTGCCCTGCTTGGTTTTGGCTATTCCAGTGGTTATGGCCCCTGGGCCTTTGGTTCAGACATCATGTTCCATACCAGCAGTACCATCCAGGACATCACACTTGACGTGCTCGAGTGGTATGTCGGGGTGTCTTATAATTTTTAGAAGTCGATGGCTGCACTGATAAAAAAGTGCCTTCCCGCCTGGGGATACAGGTAATTTTCGGTGACCAGGTCTCCGAAAATATACGAGTAAGTATATCCATTAGGGGCATATTCAATATCGAAAACATTCATCACGTGCATGCTCAGGCGAAGGGATTTCATGAAGTTGACCGACCCTTCCCAACTGAGGATCAAATCGGTTTTGGCGTAAGCATCCAAAACCCTGCCCGGGTTGGACGTATTGTCGAGGTACTGGGACCCGACATATTTTGTGGTCAGATCAGCCTTAATGCCTCCCGGGAAAGTATAGTCAATACTCCCCCCTGCCACAACACCGGGTGAAAACGCAATGTCAGTATCAGAATAAGTATTGACGACAATATCAAAACCATTTGTGTAGTCGTAGAGTACTTCATCGAAGCTGTCGATCTTATTCTGACTGACCGCCACATTGGCTCCCATATTCAGTCTATCGCTCAAAGCGTACTGGCCGCTGATTTCAACACCGCGCCTGACACTATTGGCCACATTAAATCGCAGGGGTGCTCCCACATCGTTCAGCGCCCCCGTCAATACGAGTTGATTGTCATATGACATATTGTAAAAAGCGATGTCCAGGGCAAAACCGGGTTTCGCCAATCTGTACCCGAGTTCAAGATCATACAATGTCTCATGGACAGGTCCCTCATCGTCCTGCCTGTTGATAAAATCATTCCTGTCCGGTTCCCTGTTGGCCACAGCAAAGGAGGCATAGGCATTCATATGTGGACCGGGGATATATGACAGACCCACTTTGGGATTCAGGAAATTCTTTGAATAGTCTACCCCGACGTCCTTGATGTCATTATCATCACCGCTGATACTGTAGCTGACATGACGCCATTGCATATCTCCAAAGAGGCGCCACTGCGGCCAGGGTTCCCATGTCATTTTTCCATAGAAATTGACATCTGATTTATTGCCCTCATTGAAATAATAATTTCTCTGTTTGTCCACATCAGGATCAAAGGCATGGTTCACTATGCGCCCATAGTGATCGCCATTGTAACGATGAAAGGCACCGCCCAGGGTCAAATCGAGGTCATCCCCTGCCTTGTATTTGAGGTGCATCAGGGTGCCGTAAAAGTGGTTATCGAGCCAGCGCCGCCTGACGAGATCGGCGTTGGTCACGGTATTGCCCTGCTCATCTTCTTCATTTTGCAGTCCGTAAAAAGCCAGCAGGTCCATATACCGGAATTCTTCAAAGTAACCGAGCCCCCTTGTGTAGTGACCCGTGATCCCCAGGGCACCGTGGCTGCCCAGGGCCTGGTTGTAGATCAATTGGTAATGGGTTTGGCGATAGTCATCGACCTGGTCTGGATAAGTGTAATAATTGTACGACCGGCCAGACTGGAACAGGTTGATAGAGTCAGCAGGTGTCAGGTAGAGGATGCCCAGGTTATTATAATAGTGGTTCAATAGGGCCGCTGTATCATTCTCCACGCGTGCCTGGGGTGCCCCGTACCACGACTGGTACGTCCGCTCCTTCCCGGAAAACACATTGAAGGTCAGGCTGTTATTTTCCGATATACGGCTGGCACTCAGACTGAAGGCGTTGAGATCGGCAAATGCCCGGTCTACCCAGCCATCCGAGTTGATCAGTGAATAGCGCGCATTAATGGAATACTGACCATTCATCAGGCCTGTACCGGCCCTGACATTGATCTTCCTTGTGGCAAATGATCCAAGTGTACCCGACACAGCCACGTAAGGATTGACCGTGAAATGGTCTGTGTTCAGCCCTATCGTGGCTCCAAATGCTCCTGCCCCATTTGTCGAAGTCCCGACACCGTTCTGGATCTGGATATTGTCCAGCGAAGACGCAAAATCCGGCAGGTCAACCCAGAACACGGCCTGGGACTCCGCGTCGTTTAGTGGAACACCGTTGATGGTCACATTGATCCGCGTCCCATCGGTTCCGCGAATCCGCATTCCTGTGTAGCCGATTCCCGTGCCGGCATCGCTGGTTACAACAATGTTTGGATTCTCATTGAGGAGGAAAGGCATATCCAGCCCGATGTTATCGACTTCAATATCCTCGGCGGCAATACTCTTGAAGGTAAAGGGATCTGCATCCGAGAGCTGGTTGGCCCGGATGGTGATCTGATCGATATTGTAGATGGTTCCTTCCATCCGGATCTCAACATCTTCGTCTCCCATGAGGACAATGGACCGCGTGACATCAGCGTATCCCAGGTAAGTGCATTTTAATGTGTAGGCGCCATCCTTCAGGCCGGGCAACTTAAAATGTCCCCGGCTGTCCGTGGTGGTGGCATGTTCTGTATCAGGGATAAAAACTGACGCGCCGATAAGTGCTTCCCCGGCATCGTTGACCACTGAGCCTGAAAGGACATTTTGGCCAATCAAAAAGCCTGAAACAAGGAAGGTGGAAAAAATTGTCAGGATGAATCTCATATTGCATGTGTTTATGTCAACATGGGGCACCCCGGGAGACAAGTTCATTTTCCTTGCCGGCATTACCCGGCCAGGTTCAATGGGTCTGATCTCAGCCGCCCCTAACACAGGACCCGGCACCCCAAATGAAAAGACAAAAATAAGGAATCTCAACAACTAAGCAATGATCAGGAAATCAAAGATACGCCTGGCGCGTTGCAGGCGTTCTTCATGGTCTCCCGAAATGATGTAGTAAGGACAATGATTCTGAACCAGCATGTTTTCATAGATCGCAAACAATTCGTGCCGATCGTCAGGGTTTTCCCGTAACGGGTCGTCAATCCACGGAATATCGGGGTACAGCAGCAGGTACATTCGTGCAGGTTGGGATTGCCATTGCTGAACGATCCAGGGGTCGACCCGGCCAAATTTGACTTCTGACCAGATGATAATGGTCAGCAAGTCTGTATCACAAAGCAGGTGTTGACTATTGGTATCCAGATTTTTTTGCTCAAGGTCAATCTGACCCCGGGCAATGGCAACCAGGTCTTCAAAACTGTAATCCTTCCTGCCTTCAAGATAAGTCCTGGCATATTCCGGGACAACAGGAAGACGGTATGCCTCCGCCAATGCCCGGGCCAGGGTCGTTTTTCCGGAGGATTCGGGGCCTGTCAGTACAATTTTCTGCAAGTGATGATGATTTGCTATAATTTGGATTCATCAATGATAGAGTTAATTCAATAACAATTCAAGATTTTATTTATTATTGAAGAATTGTTTAACAACAAGGATCAAGGATGCACGACATTGAACCCTATTTTGGCTGGCGCACACACTACATTGCTTCGGAGGACGAAG
>JBFKJL010000236.1:0-4305 GCA_041631795.1 Saprospiraceae bacterium
GGAATATATTTAGTGACATGGAATGATAAAGGCAAAACTTATTCTGCCCTGGTTGTAAAACAATAATGAAATTAACTGGTTTCTAACTCTGTAACACTTTAGTCCATTATCTTTGCAGAAAGGGACAAACTCAATAACTGACAGATTTATAAGTATGAAAAAAAGTCATCTTATAGCGCTCATAATGATTGCCGTAGCCCTCGGCATCTTTGTCATTGGCTCTAAAGATATCAGCACCTATGCAACTTTTGACCAGGCCATTGAAACTCAGAGCAGGGTGAAGATCTCGGGCGAATTGGCCCCTGACAAGGACATCACATATGACCCCGTTAACAATCCCAATACCACATCTTTTTATATGGTTGATGCCAGGGGCAAAACAGAAAAGGTCCTTCTAAAAAAGCCTAAACCACAGGATTTTGAATTGTCAGAGCAAGTGGTCGTTACAGGTCGATATGTCGACGATCAGTTCGTGGCCGATGAAGTCCTGTTGAAGTGTCCATCAAAATACAAAGAAGAAGAACTGGATCTTCGATCTGAAAGTTAACACCTTGACAAGACTGAGCAGTTCATATATTGGAGAAACGCTTTGGCCAGGCCAACTTGGACATATCTTGATCATTCTGGCCTTTGTCAGCATTCTATTCAGTGTATTTTCCTATTTCCGCGGGTCCAAAGACAGCGCTGACCCGAACTGGAATCGCCTTGGGCGGATTGGATTCTACCTTCATTCCCTGTCTGTCATAGCCCTTATTGGGTTGTTGTTTTACATGATGGCCAGTGGCATGTATGAATACAGGTATGTCTGGGAACATGTATCTGATGATTTGCCTATGCAATATATCTTATCCGCGTTTTGGGAAGGCCAGGAAGGCAGCTTTTTATTGTGGCTCTTCTGGCATATTGTTTTTGGACTGTTTTTGATAGCCAAAACCGGCAAGCTGGAAGCTCCTGTCATGTTCTTTTTGGGATTGGTCCAAATGATCATAGCATCAATGCTTTTGGGCATTTATTTTCCCCTTGGAGATATCGTTTACAAAATGGGCAGCAATCCCACCTTACTGCTCAGGGAGACGATGGACGCTCCCATATTTCAGCAAGCGGATTACCTCAGCATGATCGAAGGTCGGGGATTGAACCCGCTCCTGCAAAATTACTGGAACATCATCCATCCTCCTACCCTGTTTTTTGGATTTGCAAGCGTCACTGTCCCCTTTGCTTTCGCTGGAGCCGGGCTCCTTACCAGGGATTACAGAAGCTGGCTGGCCCCTGCATTGAAATACGGCCTTTTTTCTGCAGGAATACTTGGCACCGGTATCCTGATGGGTGGGGCCTGGGCCTATGAAGCCCTGTCATTTGGAGGATACTGGGCCTGGGATCCTGTTGAGAACATGTCCCTTGTCCCCTGGCTTATCCTCATCGCTGGAATACACACCAACATGATTGCTAAAAATACAGGGAGGGCCATAAGATCCACACAGCTCTATTATATGCTGAGCCTTGTCCTGGTGCTCTATTCAACCTATTTGACACGTAGCGGGATTCTGGGAGACTCCTCAGCCCACGCGTTTACTGAAATGGGGCTTGAACCTCAATTGATCTTCTTTGTTCTTTTCTTTTTCATACTCAGCATGGCTATGATCCTTTGGAGATTCAAATCTGTGCCATCACCGGAAAAGGAAGAATCCATTCTATCGCGCGAATTCTGGATGTTTATTGGTGCCCTTGTGCTCTTGTTCAGTGGACTGATCATTACATCGTCCACTTCACTTCCAGTCATAAACAACCTGGCAAGAATATTCAATGAAAATTACCTGGGAAAAACGATCCAGGATCCCATTCCCCATTACAATAAATTCCAGATCTGGATAGCATTGTTGATATGCGTCATGACCGCCAAGACCCTGCATCTCAGGTATAAGGACGGGGCATGGAGTCAAAATAAAATGCTGAAGTATACGCTATTAAATTTAGGCATATTTGCAGGTGCTGGCATATTGACTTTCCTGACGTCTCTTTGGATAGATTTTTTCCATTGGAAATACACCGTGCTGACTCTTGCAGGATGGTTTGCCGTCATTGGGAATGCGTGGTATCTCATTGAAACAGCAAAGCTCAATCCCAAAATGGCGGGGTCAGTAATGTCCCATGGTGGTTTTGGCATTATGATCATCGGCATAATAGCAAGTGGCCTGAATGAGCGGACAATCACGACCAATCCCTTTGCCATGCGCGACATCGTTGGGGATGAGGACCTGGCCTCAGTAGTTAAACTCATCAGGGATGAACCATTTTATGTCAACAATTACTGGCTCACTTATGAAAGTGATTCATTGACTGACCGTGAGCGTTATTTTAAAATCAAGTTCGTAGAAACAAATGATGCCGATGAAGTTGTGGATTCTTTCTATGTCCATCCCCATGTTCTTTACTCCAATGACCTTAAAAAAGTGGCTGCCTCAAATCCCGGTACAAAGCATTTCATTTCAAGAGATGTTTTCACGCATATTGCATCTTTGCCAAGAGCGCAAATGGATGTGGACATGGCCATAGCCGAGGAAGACTCACTGGAATACGTGGTGTATGATGTACAACTCAATGACACCATCTATTTCAATCATGGTTTCGGAACGGTAGACGACCTGACATTCTCACCACAAAACACGGACTATGTTGCAGATGATAATGATTTTGGCCTGGGTGTCAGGATGAGTATCTATGACTCGACAGGGATTATTGTGCAGAAAATTGAACCAGCACTTTCGGTGAAAGACAACCTGTTGTTTCACTATCCCGACATTTGTAATGCCATGGGCATCAAGGCCCGGTTACACGAGAGCGTTGTTGATAACCTGGTGAACAATGACAGCCAACTAGAATACACTGATATCAGGCTTAAAAATGGGGAAACTGTGATTTTCCAGGACCTGGAAATCACGTTAACCGGATTTGACAATACTCCAAACAGAGCTGGCTACACTCCGGTCGAAGGAGACATAGCTGTTGCTGCCAAACTCCTGGTCTATGATCCTTCCGGAGGGGATACCCTCAAGGCCTTCCCGGTCTATATCATCAGGGACAACAAACCATTCAGCGTCAAGGAATATTTAACCCAACCCGGATTGCACATCCGGTTCACTGAAATAGATCCCATCAATGAAACATTCCTTTTTCAAATGGCCAGGGATAACAGGACAGGTTCAAATTTAAAAGTGTTCATTGCTGAAAATGTCCCGCGTTCTGATATCATCGTCCTGGAAGCTAAAGTTTTCCCTGGGATCAACC
This sequence comes from Saprospiraceae bacterium, assembly GCA_041631795.1. GTDB lineage: Bacteria > Bacteroidota > Bacteroidia > Chitinophagales > Saprospiraceae > JBFKJL01. The sequence goes on from JBFKJL010000236.1 coordinate 3,286, forward strand.
TCTTTTGGCTGGGTTCGGTTTTAATGATGATTGGATTTTTTGTAGCATTGTGGAACAGGTCCAAAACGTAAATGTCAATTCAGCCAAATATAGTGAGCATTGGCGCCGGCCATGTGGCGCACCACCTTATTCCTGCACTATTTGAATGCGATTGCAATATCATGCAAGTCTTCAGCAGAACTGAAGCCCACGCCGCTAGCCTTGCCCATCGTGTAGATGCGCAGCCACTGACTGACATCAGGCAAGTGGAAGATTCTGCCGACCTCTATCTTTTTATGATCACTGAAAATGCAGTGGATAGCGTCCTGGACCTGTTTCCAGACATTGTCGATACTGCTGTTGTCGCCCACACTGCCGGTACTCTGAAGTCGGCAAAATTGTACAGGTTAACCCAACATTTCGGATGTTTTTACCCGCTTCAAACATTCAGGAAAGCAAATGAGATCAATATTCGTGAGGTCCCTTTCATCGTATACGGCCATACTGAATATGCCTTGCGTACTTTGAGGGTTCTGGCGCGCCAAATATCTGATAAGGTCATCGAAGGAACGGATGATATGAGACTGAGGTATCATCTGGCCGCCGTCCTGGCCAATAATTTCACAAACCACCTGGTCTGCAAATCCCGGGAATATCTGAGATCACAGAACCTTGACCCAACAGTCCTTGATCCCATTATCCGTGAAACTTTTTTACGACTCATCAAGGAAGATCCATGTGCCATACAAACTGGTCCGGCTGTGAGAAATGCTGAAAATGTTTTAAGACTGCACGAACACCTGATCAATGAAGACCCCCTCCTTCTGAGTATTTACAAATCCATTTCAAAAAGCATCACAGACAGGTATGAGAATAGCAGTTGTCATCCCGCATCCTGAAATGAAGATCACTGTATTCGTCATGAAGGGAAGGTACAGCATCAAGTTTGAAAAAAAACTGTTAGAGCAAACTTATAAGTTCAGGGATGGCGTTTTTGAAAGTGCCCGCGGATGTATAAATGCTGTAACTCCAAAGCTGATA
>JBFKJL010000237.1:0-4293 GCA_041631795.1 Saprospiraceae bacterium
AGGGTAACGCCAGCCTCTACGGTAACGTCATCATCAACGATGTAAGGACTTCCTGCCAAACCCCATACCGTGTTTGTGTTCAGAGAACCGGAGACATGGGTTTGAGCGGGCAGCTGGAAAACTAAAAAAGTCAGTAGTTGTATAAATATCAGATTCGAGATAACATGTTTCATATGCTTCTGGTTTTAAATATGAGAAAGTATCAGCCGAACCTGTGCCGAGGTAATGTCAAGAACCCATATGATAATCGACATGTTTAATTTTATCTCAAAACATGATATTGGTCATTGACAGGAAATGACGTATCTGATTACTTGTGTCTTCAATGATGGTGGGACCGTAAAAATCAATTTTCCCTTCAAAACTTTATTAAAGCGTCATTTAAGTTTCTATTTTTAGCCGGGATACAAACAAAATAAAATTTTGAACAAAGTTTTGCCATACAGCCTGTTTACTGAATTTGATATCAACCTTTTCAGGGCAGGCAAACATTTTAAATTATACGAAAAATTTGGAAGCCATCCTGTTGAACACGAAGGACAACGAGGCATTTATTTTGCGGTATATGCGCCGGCAGCATGGAAAGTTCAGGTCATAGGCAATTTCAATTTCTGGAATGGTGAAGTGCACAATTTGTATGTTCGATGGGATGGATCTGGGATATGGGAAGGATTCATCCCCGGCCTTGACCACAGTGAAGTTTACAAATACAGGATATATTCCCATCACGATGATAAAATCCGTGACAAAGCAGATCCTTATGCTTTTCACACTGAGCAAATGCCAAAATCGGCAAGCGTCGTCTGGCCATTGTCTTACAAGTGGAAAGATAAAAAATGGATGACCAAAAGGAAAAAGTCTAACGCCATCAATAGTCCTATTTCAGTGTATGAACTACATATTGGAAGCTGGAGAAAAAAAGGCGGCAAGTCACTGAGTTACAGGGAAATAGCTGATGAACTTGTTGATTATATCAACAAAATGCAATTTACGCATGTCGAATTCATGCCCCTGACAGAGCATCCTTATTATCCTTCATGGGGCTACCTGTCCACTTCATATTTTGCACCAACAAGCCGTTTTGGGACACCTGAAGAACTGATGCATCTCATTGACACACTGCATCAAAACGACATTGGCGTCCTTATAGACTGGGTGCCCGCGCATTTCCCAAGTGATGATTTTGCCCTTGCTGATTTTGACGGTTCGGCACTGTATGAGCACCCTGACAAAAAAAAGGGCTTTCATCCCGACTGGAATTCTCTGATTTTCAATTTTGAAAGGGCAGAAATCAGATCATTCCTGATCTCGAGCGCACATTTCTGGTTTGAAAAATACCATGTTGATGGTTTGCGTGTCGATGCCGTGTCATCCATGCTTTACCTCGATTATTCCCGCAATGAAGGCGAGTGGGAACCGAACATGTTTGGAGGGAATGAATACCTGGCTGCCATAGATTTCATTAAGGAATTGAATGCATCGGTTTACGGTGCATTTGATGGAATCCTCATGATCGCAGAAGAGTCCACGGCTTTTCCCGGCGTCACGAATCCGGTACATTTGGGAGGCCTTGGTTTTGGCTTGAAATGGATGATGGGATGGATGAATGATACTCTCCAGTACATCAGCCGGAATCCGATACACAGGAAGTATCACCATAATGAGATCAGCTTTTCAATGGCTTATGCCTATTCGGAAAATTACATTCTCCCCCTTTCACACGATGAGGTCGTCCACGGTAAAAATTCACTGATCTATAAGCTACCGGGTGATGAATGGCAAAGATTTGCCAATCTCCGCCTCTTATATGGGTATATGTATACTCACCCTGGACATAAACTTCTCTTCATGGGCGGAGAATTTGGTGAAACGTCCGAATGGAACGTGAATGAGGGGCTCAACTGGCATTTGCTCAATTATGAACCCCATCAAGGCATTCAGAATATGGTGATAGATCTCAATTCCATGTACAAAAAAGAAGGCGCAATGTCCCAGTACAGTTTTGATCCAAAGGGCTTTGAATGGATTGATCATTCAGATCACCAAAATTGTGTCCTGGCTTACATGCGTAAATCAGATAAAGACAACATGGTGGTCGTTTGCAATTTCACACCAAATGTCCACGAACGATACAGGATTGGAGTGCCGAATAAAAGTTCATGGAAGGAAATTTTCAATAGTGACAGCAAGAAGTACTGGGGAAGTGATATTGGGAACCGATCACTCCTTAAATCCGTCCAAGAGCCCTCTCATGGGCGCGAGCATTCCATTGAACTTGTTTTGCCACCTTTGGCATGCATCATTCTAAAAGAAAAAAAACGTGATTAAGGTTTTACATGTTTGCACAGAGTGCTATCCCGCGGCCAAGGCTGGAGGCATGGGTGATGTCGTGGGTGCCCTGCCCCGGTACTCAAAAAAGCAAGGTGTCGACGCCTCTGTCGTCATCCCTAAGTACCGGATGCCCTGGTTTGAAACTCGCGAATTTGAACGGGTCTTCAGCGGGAGTTTTCAACTTGGGTACGAAACCGTCGCTTTCTTTGTTGAAAGATTAAAATCGAAGGATTTGCCCTTCCCTTTTTATTGTGTGGATATTCCTGGAAAGTTTGACCGTGGATCGATTTACCTCGATACGGATGGTGAAGGGTACAGGGATGAGATCCCCCGGAATATTTCTTTTCAAAGATCTGTTTTGGACTGGCTGGCCTCTCAGCCGGAACAATTTGATATCGTGCATTGCCACGACCATATGACGGGATTGATCCCATTTTTCATGTCCCATGGCAAAGACTATTCAGCCTTATCCGGAACACCCACTTTCTTTACAATCCATAATGCGGCGTACAGGGGTATGATCCATTGGGAAAATGTCCGGTTGCTTCCGGAATATGCTTATGAACACGGCGGACTCCTCGACTGGGACAACCACATTCATTCGCTTGCATCCGCTCTCAGATGCTCATGGGGATTCAGTACTGTCTCGCCATCCTATCTGTCGGAGATCCGTAACAGTCCTGAAAATATCAGCTGGATCTATCATAATGAAAAGGAAAAATCAGTAGGGATCATCAACGGCATCGACAATGAGATGTGGGATCCCAAAACAGATGACCTGTTACCATTTAATTACAAAAAGGGCTGGGATAAATTTAAATACCAAAACAAGCATTTCCTTTGTTCGGAATACAACTTTGATGAATCCAAACCCATCATCACATTTATTGGACGCTTGGCACACCAAAAGGGTGCTGACATCCTCACCTATACCATTGACCAGTATCTCTCGCAATCAGATGCCCTGAACTTCGTGGTCCTGGGAAGCGGCAATCTCTCCATTGAGAATAACATTCTAAAACTCCAGTCCCATTACTCGGCAAATGTCAAGGCTTTGATCATGTACAACGAAAAAGTGGCCCATGAACTTTATGGAGGCAGTGATTTTATTGTCATGCCTTCCAGGTTCGAGCCTTGTGGCCTCAACCAGATGTTTGCCATGCGCTACGGTACCATCCCCATTGTCCATTCGACCGGGGGGCTCATTGATACCGTGGAAGATATAGACCAAGGGGGTACTGGCATCAGGTTTGATGATGCCAATGTCGGCTCCTTGCTTTTCGCTTTTGAAAGAGCAAGGAAGCTCTTTGAAGATACCAATGCGTTTAGGGCAGTGCGACGCAAATGTGTCAGAAAAAACTTTTCCTGGGACAAGTCCATGAAACTCTATGCTGAAGAATATTCAAAACTGCTTAAAATAAAAAGATGATTAAGGATACGATAGCTATTATTTTAGGAGGAGGTGTCGGTTCCAGGCTTTATCCCCTGACCAGGGACAGATCCAAACCTGCAGTGCCCATCGTCGGGAAATACCGAATCGTTGATATCCCCATCAGCAATTGTTTGAATTCGGAATTAAAAAGGATGTTTGTGCTGACGCAATACAACTCGGCATCGTTGAACAAACACATCAAAAAGGCGTATAATTTCGATATCTTCTCTGCTGGATTTGTGGATATCCTTGCAGCAGAACAGACACGTCTGAGCATGAATTGGTTTCAGGGCACTGCTGATGCTGTAAGGCAGATATTGCCGCATTTACAGAATATAGAATTCAAGTACCTCATCATCCTTTCCGGTGACCAGCTTTATCAAATGGACTTCAGGAAGATCGTAAATTTTCACACCAAGAACAAAGCTCATCTCACTGTAGCCACAATCCCGGTAAATGCCGATGATGCTCCCGGTTTTGGCATCATGAAGGTCGATGACAGTGATAATATCATTGATTTTATCGAAAAG
>JBFKJL010000238.1:0-4282 GCA_041631795.1 Saprospiraceae bacterium
CGGACATTGTTGGCCAGCAAAGTGGTCTGTTCCTTATTGGCCATCTCAAAGATGTGTTCTTTCTGGTGTAAAACGAAATCATAGGGACTGCGGTAAGAGATCAGCTTGACAAATATAGGTGATGTCTCAATGGCGATGAAGAGGAGCATGATGAATACCCCTGCAAAATAGATGGCATCACTCCCCTGCCCAAGGCGCGACAATGCCTCCATGCGGGCGGCAAAACCTCCATAGCTGTCCCGGTCCAGGGCGGCGATCTCGGTATTAATTTTTTTCTTGAGTCGCTCAATATTTTCTTCTCCGGCACTGATCAACGGCTGGTTGGTGGCAAGCACAGCTTCGAGCTCGGCCTGGGCATTGTCGGCATCCCTTTTTTTAGCCCTGTATATTGGTCCCAGGTTCCGTTGCATGGACCCACCGGTGCCATCTGCTTCCTGTAGTGCCAGTAGGGTCATGTCATCCCTTTTTATGGTTTTCTCAGCTATCTCCGCTTTCATGATTTCAATAGCCGTCCATTCTGCATCCATGGCAGATTGATGACGCGCTTTTACAAGGTCTTCCTGTTGTTGGAATACTTCCTGTTCCATAATGACCAATTCAGTATTGATCTCTTTTTCAAAAATCTTCATTTCAAGGGGTTTCGCAATGACCATCGCAATTAAAACTGCAAGCCCAATCCTCGGCAACGCAACCCCCAGATCGCGCCACCAACTGCCATAACTTTTCATGCTCATGACAATATAGCGATCGAGGTTGAAAATCATTACACCCCATACAAGGCCAAAAACAATGGCCATGATCGTCGAGTCGAAGACAGTGTACAGGGCATATGCACTGGCAATGAATGCAAGGACACCTGTAAAAAATATAGTGGCCCCTATACCTGCATATTTGTTCACATCGGTGGGACACTCTTCCAGTATACTGGCATTCACCCCGGAACAAAAAAGAAAAAATGATTTTATACGCGACATAAGTTGAGTTGAATACTTCAAAGTGAATTAATGCTTTAAATAACCCGATATTACCTTGAAATATTGGGCACATCCATATTTTTTCGATAAATACAGGGATTCCCTCTTTTAATATCACTTTGAACTATTGCAGATTTGGCTCGTCACGCGGTATGGCGCAGGCATTTTCGGGAGAGCTTTCAGCTATAAACAAGAGCGCCATGCGAAAGCACAGCGCCCTTTTACTTCAAAATCGAAGATCATGAAATCTAATCGCCAAAATCACGTATCACTCCCTATCATTTTTTTTAAGTCAGGAAGGCCTATAAAATGCATCCTGAAGCTAAGTAATTGTAACCCCAGATAAAATCAATGATTGAACTCATTGGTTAAACGATATAAATCACCGTTATTTACTTGACATGCGCCTGATCACTTTTGATGATATCATTGAGACCTTGGGAAAAGCGCGGACGCGCGGATGGAATTTTATTGCTTCAAAGCTGACTCCTCATTCGCGGGCAAGGACATTGAGCGCTTTTGATGATGCAGGGTATCTTGGGGCCAACTGGTGGATCATTCCGCGTATAAATCAGCGATGGAATCACATGATCACAGGACATGCAGACTTGAGATACGAGGATTATGTCGCCAGGAAATATTTCTCCAAAAGGCCATTTTCACTATTGTCGATTGGGAGTGGCGTTTGCAGCCATGAGCTCTATATTGCCAGGCATTATAACGCCAGGGTAACCTGTGTGGATATTGCCGGAGATCTCTTAAAAAAAGCAGAAGGAATTGCAAAGGAACAAGGGCTTTCCTCCATAATCTTCAAGCATGAAGATATCAGGAATTTCAACTATGGAGGCAAATGTTGGGATGCCGTGCTTTTTCACCAATCCCTCCATCATTTTAAAGATATCTCGGGTGTTCTCGGTCTGGCCAAAAACGCCCTGAGCGAAGATGGCCTGCTTATTATTCATGAGTATGTCGGCCCAAACCGGATGCAGTTTCCATCACACCAGATTCAGGCGATAAATGGCCTATTACAGTTCATTCCGAGGGCATTTAGAGTGAGAAAAGGTACGATGCGTATGAAAAATAAAATTTCGGGACCCGGAATTCTGCGGATGATCATAGCAGACCCTTCAGAATGTGTGGCTTCAGAAGACATTCTGCCGGAAATTTACCTCCATTTTACGATGCTTGAGGAAAAGCCGCTGGGTGGGAACCTCCTCATGCTGGCTCTTAAGGACATTGCACATCATTTTGTCAATCCTGACGACATTGGGCATGCTGCGCTCGATAAAATATTTGCACTGGAAGATAAATATCTGGAAAGACATCCCAGTGATTTTATATTTGGTGTCTACAGGAAGAAATGGTGATTTTGAGAAGTGGAGAGGTTGCGATGAGGAGAGGTGGAGAGTGTTATTCATCGCTTTTCTGACCGCTGATCAGGGTTTTTACATCCTCCTTCAGGGCCTTTTTAAAGTCGAGAATGTCACCGAACTCCTTTTTGTAATTGATACCGATACCATACTTCTGTTCATTCTCAAAATCCACCTCATCCTTGTCCCATTTACCATAGGCGCGCAATTTTAAACGCCGGTCGACCGTAAGATAATATTCAATGACAAAATCGTGGATGACGTAATTCGAGATGCCGAAAGGTGACTCCCGCACGAAGTTTGTTCCGTAATCAAAACCCCAACGGTCATTCTGAAAGCGCGGTTTGAAATGCACTTCGATCTCATCCGGGACGAGTCCATCCAGGGCCACCTGGCCATTAGTCAGGTCGGCGCTTTTTGTAAACCCAATCTCAAAATCAATGCCTGACACAAAACCGTTTTCAGTAAAGGCTTCCTGCAAAAAACCTGAAAGGAGGTAAGACAACTGGTTTGACACAAACTCACTCAGTGTGTTGTAACCGGATTGTGCGAGACTGCCCGTCGAAACGAGGTTGCCCGCAAGTGGATTATTGGATGGCAAGAAACTTCCAAAAATGATCAGGCCGGCGACCTGGTCATTCAGGTCCGATTCATTTTGTCGTAGCAAGCGCAGCTTACTGTCCGCATAAGACCGGAGTTCACCTTGCAAATCAGGAAAATTGAGGTCAAAACTGACGAGGGGATTGTACAGCGTGCCACCCAATTTCAATAGCAGATCTACATCCTTTCGCTGGCGGGCTTCACGGAGGGTCTCATCACTCGCTGTGAGCAGGTATTCGGACAGAAATACGTTTAAGGGGGTTTTCACTCCTTCGTATTCGGCTTCAATATTCAGATTGGCATTGACGGGATCCCCTGTCCAGACGATCCGTCCGCCTCGTCGCACTGTAAATGGCTTAGCCACAATGCCCCAGGCTGTAAACAGGTAATTACCTGACTCTACGGTATAGTCCCCAAAAATGTCAAACTTGCCGTCCCGGGTAAAAACAATGCGCAGATCGCCATTCCCACGTCCGGAGATGATGTCGTTGAGTTTTTCATTAAAGATGATATTGACTTCCGCATCTTCTGTGAGCGTGAGGTTCATTTGTACATCGACGCCTTCGAGTTTTTTAGCCGTGCCTGTCTCTTTTTCCTTCGATATACCCATGATCTCTTCCCGATCCACAAATTTGATAAAACTCTCATCAAAGTTTTCGTAGGTGTCTTCAATAGGTATGTTGAACACCGTCCCTTTCCCGGAAACGGCATTGACAACGATATCCGTACTCGAGAAGGGCCCATCAAAATAGACAGTAATATTTCCGATACCCTGCCCGTAGTACACCGGGTTGTCTTGTTTTCGTGTATCGAGGCCCAGGAAATTCAGTGATTGCATGGTCAACCGGGTATTGAAATCACTAAATAAATTGTGATTGAGACCTCCGGACATAACTGCGGTGTTGCCGAGCCTGTCGTACAACTCCACATTGGTCAGATCAATACGGCGCTCAGTCACCGTAAACTCCTGTTCGCCAAATTCTATATGATTTGCAAGGTAGTCAATCGTCGTGCCCCCATCCAGGATCTGTGCCTTTCCATCAAGCTTCAGGTTTTCAAGTGTGCCTGACACAGTCGCACTTAAATTGGCATGCCCATGAGTATTTGAAATGCCATCATCAATAATGAATTCAAATGTGTTCATTGCCACGTTTTCGACCATAACCTTCCCTTCTACAGACTTTGAAACAGTGTTCACGGTGACATCGACATCAATCTTTTGACCATCGTAATCCCTGAGCAGATCGAGCCGTATCCTTGACATATCCTTGGTCAAGGGTTCGACCGAAAAGGTCAGGTCACCGTAGTTGACCTTGTTCAGCTGAAATTCCGGTATCC
>JBFKJL010000239.1:0-4255 GCA_041631795.1 Saprospiraceae bacterium
CAAGGATTTCCAGGGGCCGGTCAACACCGGGCAGGGGGGCATTTGAAATGACATCCAGGTTGGTGACCTTGTCGAGCGCATTGATCACGCCGGAGGTGTGGCCTACGGAGCCGCCGGCTTTGACATTCAGCCAGAAAACTGTTCTCAGGTATAGTATTTTCATTCCGGACTTTATTGAAAAACCGTTTTGGCCACAGTAAAAATTATTTTGTCCCTATGGCAAATATATACCAACCCCAGTACTTTCCCAGTTTGTTGAGGACGGTCTTTGGTATGAGCCTGCCAAGTCCGGGCAAATGGTAGGCTTTCATGTCAAAAATATCGAATGAAACTTTAGGGAAATCTGCCATCATGATGCTGAGTTCGCGCTTGGTGTACAATTTAACCAAAGGTTTGATCTTGATGCCGTCAGCGCCTTTTTCTATCGTTGACAACAGGCCGCGATAACCCAGATTTCTCAATTTTCCCTGGAGAATGCCTTTGACCAGGAAAAGATTGAACCAGTAATAGAAACTGTGCCTGTGATACATGCCCATGATGAACGTGCCACCGGGTTTCAAGACACGGAAGGCTTCGGCTATGCACCTGTTAGTATCCGGTGTATGGTGCAAAACACCAAAACTGTAGACCAGGTCAAAATACCCGGATTCGAAGGGCAGGCTGGACGCATCATGTTGGAGCAATTGTGATTCCAGCCCCCTGAGCCTGAAATTCATTGAGGCCAGTTCATAATGACGGCGCGTCAGATCAACACCATGGCAAATTGCACCCTTGCGCGCAAAAAGGCTGTGGTCCGTGCCCTGCCCAAAACCTATTTCAAGGAAATGCTTGTTTTCAACATCAAAGGATTCAATGAATTTTTTCAACCATGGGGCGTAGATGTCATACCGGTAACTTTCTACATCAAGGTAGTAGTCCAGGGTGCTTTCGTCCCCAGAGACATTCCCACAGGGATTGGTGTTCCATTGTTCCTGAACCTTTGCTTTCCAATTGATATCCGCCATGGTACCCAATATACAATTTTGCGTGATTTAAACATGTGGAGATTATTGGATGAATGGGTGCACACAGATGACGATTTCCCGCAAATTGAATTCTTAAATGTTATTAGCCAACAGCCATTTGTGCAAGGCATAAATGATCCATAATTTGAAGCCCTGTCTTTTGTTTTTTTGATGATCTCGAAGCAAGTCGACAATGTATTTTCCCGAGATGTAATTCTTGATTGGCGGGGTTTTCTCCACAATATCCGCATACATCCATTTTGGCAGGGTGTCTTTCAGAAATGGAGTGAGCAGCATGCCAAAACCAACTTTTCGCTGATCCAGGATGTAAGCAGGCAGTTTTTCTGATGCGATGGCCCGAAGCAAGCTTTTTGGGCCGTTTTTCATGCGCAGTGAAAATGGCAGGGAAGCAGAGTACTCAATCAACTTGTGGTCCATAAAAGGAGACCTGGCTTCGATGCTTGCAGCCATGGATGGATAATCCACCCGTGGCAAAATGAGTTCAGGAAGACGCAACTTGTACTCTATATTGGAGACTTTTCTCAGGTAAGATTCCGGTGAAGATCCATTGATTTGAGCCATATATTTCCACAGGATGTCATAGGAATTCTCACTTTTCTCACCAATCCAAAATCTGGATTTTTCAAGATTCGAGAATCCATGGATATGACGTTTTGAAATCATTCCGCCTTTATGGAAGATATCAAAATTGTGCGCCAGACGTGGCGGCAGGATGGACAATCCCCGATGGACACCTTTCCCAAATGGTTTAAGAATCGAATATAGTTTTCTCAATTCCAAATACACGGGATATCCACCAATTTCGTCACCACCTTCTCCCACAAGAAGAACCTTAATGCCTTCTTGACGCGCTATTTGACTGATATGGTACATCAGGCAAACATTGGGATCTCCCAGGGGCATGTCTTTTTGGACAGAAAGATATTCAAGAATAAGACTTTGAAAATGCTCCAGGGTGACGGTTTTATGGATAAAGTCTACACCGAGGTCGGAAGATAATCGTCGGGCAACTTCTGATTCATCATACTGGCTCTTCTCAGCGTAGGATATATTAATACTGGACAGGTGATCATTGACCTTGCGGGATTCAAACAGGTTGAGGGAACTGTCAAGTCCACCACTCAATGCTATTGACACCCTGACATCCGCAATATTCCTCAATGCAACGGCATGTTCCAGCCTTTCCCTTGTTTTGGACACGGCGTGACTGAAAGGGTCATTGCATTCTGAATTCAGATAATCGCTGATGTCCCAGTACTTTTCTTTTTTTATTCCATCCGGACTTATCTCAAGATAATGTCCGGATTCAAGCTTTTCAATCCCACTGTAAAATGTCTGTGGTGCGTCTGTCGTTAGGAAGGTGAGGTAATTGTAAACTGCCTGGTCCTCTATTCGTTTTTCAGCAATCCCGGCCTGAAAAATCGGATGGATCTCCGATGAAAACCAGATGCATGAATTTTTCCGTTTGAAATACAGGGGTTTAATGCCGAGCCTGTCCCTGACCAGGAAGACTTTCTTTCTTGGAATATCATACAACGCAAAAGAGAACATGCCGTTAAACTGGTGGAGAGTTTCGATCCCATATTTTTTATAGGCATACAGGATCATTTCGGTATCTGAATGATCTGTCTTAAAGGCATAAGTCTTTTCGAGGTCTTTTCTGATCGGGGCGTGGTTGTAGATCTCGCCATTGAAAACCAGGACTATATCATTTTCCAGAGTCTGGATGGGTTGATTGGCACTGGCAGATAAATCAATGATAGACAGCCTTCGATGGCCAAAACCGACATACTCATCTTGAAAGAAACCTTCTGCATCAGGTCCGCGGTGAGCGAGAGCCCTCGTCATCACAGCAATAGATTCAGATGCATTACCTGGAATTCCTGAAAAATCGATGACACCGGTGATACCACACATAGGACAATGTTAAAGGAATTGGTACAATTATCAACGAAACTCAATACAATTAATGCATTGAAATTGGGATTGGCACTCATTTTCTATAATTCGGTGCTGATTTTATAGATTTGTGCATAGTTTATCGTGTAGAGTGACATTTTACGAAGCATATACCAAACAGTATAAGATAATCAGCGGATTGCTGAGTCGGGAGGCGTTGGAAGCCCTCTCAAAACATAACCACGGTTGGCATCCTGATAATTTTGATCAATTTAACTACCTGCGTTTGTCATTCACCCGGTATACATTCGTCATGAACTATATCCAAAAGTACTACCCCCGAAAAGACCTGTATATCTGTGATGTCGGGGGATTCTTTGGAGTTTTTCCAGCGGCCTTAAAAGCGATGGGGTATAAAGTTGCCATGACAGAAAAATTCGCTTATTACGCAGGTCATTTTGAAGGGATCATGAAATACCTTCAGGATCAAGGGATTAAAATATTCGATGCAGATCTTGTCCTGGAAGAGGCTGATCTATCTGAAAAGTTTGATTTGATCACGTGTATGGCAGTCATTGAACATCTGCCAAACAGTCCAAGGTTGTTGTTTGAGAATTTTAAAAAGCACCTCGCTCCCGGAGGAGGATTGGTCATTGAAGTGCCCAATATCGCAAAACTTCACAAGCGCTTGCGGTTTCTCGCTGGCCGATCAGTCTTGCCGCCCATACAGCATATCTACAAATCAGATGTGCCGTTTATCGGACACCATCATGAATACACCATTGATGAATTGAAATGGTTGCTGAACGAATCCGGTTTTAAAATCAAGCGTCTCGATACCCATAATTACAGCAAATCCCCACTGCGTCAAAAGATCATGAAGCTATTCCCCAAATCCATGCACGAAGTCATCATCTCCTTCAGCGAGGTTGAGGATGATCAATAAGCAGAGACCAAGTCCCTCACATACTGGTAAAGAACAATATCCACTTTATTCGTTTCCTCGATCGCGCGCACAATTGTCTTGTCCGGCCTTTGACTGACCTTTTGATATTTTCCCACGTTTCGTTTGTTCGTGTGCTGGTGACGCCAGCCTAAAGTTTCGGTGAATCGTTTGACTGATTCAGTGAAGGTTTCCATTGTCCCGAGCAATTCTATTTGAGTACTCACATGATGCAGTATTCCAGGCAGGTCATCTTCACTAAACTGCATCCTGGACACTCCTGTCAGCATTCTTGCCTGTTCGTCAATCAACTCAAACACTTCACCGGAGTGTAAGAGCGCAGGTAAGTCGAATTGATACTTTTCCAAAATGGGATAAAGATAATGCG
>JBFKJL010000240.1:0-4244 GCA_041631795.1 Saprospiraceae bacterium
ATGGACATATTATATTTTATAATAATATGATCGCTGATGGGCTTTCTCTTGGACATGCCATAGATCCGGCGTGGAACGACACCACAAAGCGATATGAAATGAATGCGTCCGGACAATATCTTCCTCAATCATATGCCCTCGAATTCTCCCATCCCGATACTTCAAGAAACCATTCAACCGCGGCATCAAGTATCCAGTTCCTAGATAACGGCCACGTTGTGATGTGTGCCGGACGACAGGGCAGGTCTTTCGAAATCGATGAGCAGGGTTCAGTTGTCTGGGAATACTTGACACCGCTTTTCTTTGGCATGCCTGTGGAACAGGGAACGACGATAGGATTGTCCCATAATTTCACATTCCAGATTGAGAAATATCCGGTCGATTATCCCGCATTTGAAGGCAGAGATATGAGTCCGAAAGGCTACATTGAACTCAATCCATCGAGCCAGGAATGCGGAATTGCTTCCAATGTGCACACTATGCACATTATTCCTAAGCCATCGTCGGTTTTTCCCAATCCCGTAGTCTATTCTTTGACTATAGTCAATCCTCATTCCTTTCACAACAGGTATCAGATTTTTTCGCAGGAAGGAAGGCTTATATCTGAATTAGACTGCCCTCCTGGGGCCACGAAAACTGTATCAATGCAAAATTTTAAAACTGGCATATACTTTCTTAGGGAATCCAATGGGGTGGTTCAGAAAATATTAATCCTATCGCACTGATATTCTATACCTTGATGAATTTGCCGTGGATTGTCCTATATTGAGGATTGTCCAGAATAACAATATATATGCCTGGACTCAGGGTGGATATATTAATTGTGTTCGTTATTGCATGCCCTGAAAGGATAACCTGCCCTGATAAATTCAGGATCCTATACTTTGTGCCTGAGGATATCTCATCATGATCCAAATAAATGAACCGTCCGGACGGGTTAGGGTACAATGATAACTGGAATACCTTGTTTTCTTCTGTTTCATCATAAGTTTTTGTGAGCAGTGTGATATCATCATCGACATTGATGATTCCATTTGTTGAAAACCCTTCTTCAAGTTCAAGATTTTGATTTGTTGCAACCTGGTAAACCTTATCAATATGACCAGTAAGCCATGTCACGATAAGGCTATCCACCATGGTTGCTGATCCGGTTCCAAAATGGACAATATCGGAATTCTGTCCAAGGTAACTATTGCCGCAAGTTGTATATCGCCTCTGATATCTGTTGTTGGAGAAGAGCTCAAGTAAAGTGCCCACACCATCGCGATTGCTCTTTTTACCTTCAAGTGTGATTTTAAGGTAGTTTTCCGTTTGCCCTTTATTCACCCAAAGATTTG
Organism: Saprospiraceae bacterium; assembly: GCA_041631795.1. Taxonomy (GTDB): domain Bacteria; phylum Bacteroidota; class Bacteroidia; order Chitinophagales; family Saprospiraceae; genus JBFKJL01. Next base: position 1,338 of record JBFKJL010000240.1, read on the forward strand.
AATTGAAGTATAAATTTGACACTATGATGTCCAGTGTTCCATTGTTGTCTGCATCGCCAAAAGCATTGCTGAAACTTGTGACTGTGTCACCTGAGAACCCTGCCTGTTCCTGTCTGAAGATACCATTTCCAGAATTGAGGTAAAATGCGCTTGAGACGGTGTCAGATCCCGAGAGCATGCCACTCACATAAAGATCCAGATCCATATCATTGTCGGCATCCATGAAAAGGGATCCCCATCCGATGCCATTGAATGAAGTGCCGGTTGTGTCTGAAACTTCTGTGAATTGATATTCACCAAAATTGTCTGCTCCGTTATTCATCAAGAGCTTGTTGCCCTGCACCGTGTTTGTCAGGTAGATATCGGTTAATCCATCGCTATTGTAATCTCCCGGATTGACGCACATGGCATTCATTTTAAGGCCGGTACCCGTTTGTTCTGAAACATCCTGGAAAAAACCGAAATTGCCAAGGTTCTTTAATAGGGTATTTCCGGAACTTTTGTCATTTGCGGTATAGATATCGGGCCATTTGTCATTATTGTAGTCAATGAAGGCCGAACAAAACGGAATTTTGTAGTAATCAAAAGTCACTGTTTCAAATGTCACATCCGTGAAGGTGCCATCTCCATTATTTCGATACAAACTGTTGCCGTTTTGACCTGGCAGTTGGCCGCCTCCTCTTTCGAGTACATATAAGTCGAGCCATCCATCCCTGTTGTAATCACCAAAGCAGGCACCATAAGTGTTTAAAGAGTCCATAGATAATCCACTAACTGCGGTAATGTCAGAAAAATCAAGTTCGCCATTGTTTTCATATAACCTGTTGATTCCATTACGTGTACAGACAAAAAAGTCTTTGTCCCCATCGTTGTCAAAATCAACCCAAAGAATTTGCTTGGCTTCCTCATCATGGGGAATGCCTAAATCTATTCTTGAAAATTGGCCATTGTCATTCCTGTAAAAATGCACTAGTTGGTCTCGTCCTGTGGCCAGGGTAATATCATCCCATCCGTCACCATCAAAATCTACATAGCTGACACCGCCACCCTGTGAACCGTCTGTAAAAGAATGAACTATTCCCCTTTGACCTGATTCATCGATAAAAGAAGGAGAACCTTCTAAGATTATCAGCAGGATAATGGCGACAAAAGTATTGACGGTCAGGTTCACGAAACAAAAAGGTTTTCAGCTCAAAGTTTAACAAATTTTTCCATGACTGCATACCGCGGCATATCAATTTTCATTAAGTAGATGCCTGGTTGCAGCCTGGAGATGTCCATTTGTGTCCCCGGATTGGGATAACGCCCAATGCTTTGGCCCGTCAAATTAAAAATGCTTATTTGCTGAATAGCCTGGTCGGACTGAATGAATATCTTGTTTGTCCCGGGATTGGGAAAAACTCTAATTTCTCGCGCGTAAATGTCAGTGGTCATTGTCATTATTGATGTGGTATCTTCTTCTATCGTCAGGAAATTGTCTGCACCAATATTGTAAATTTTTTGCGGGTGGGTTTTGCCATGCCAATGTATGATCAGGCTGTCCACAAAGGTGTGTCCACCCAAACCGATATGAACCACACTCGAATTTTGAGAACAATGGCTGCTGCCTCCTGACACTTCTCGCAACAAAACCTTATCACCGACAAAAGCCTTGACCTTGCTGCCCAATGCGTCCCTGTTGATTGTATGACCGATCAATTTAATTTTGAGCCAATGGCCTGTGGAGTCCGTTTCATTGAGAAATAGCCGTGTCGGCCAGGGGCCATCGTTGACAGGGGCATTCATGACGACAGAAATAATGTCCATGTCGCCGTCATTGTCAATATCAGCTGAAGCTGTACCTCTGCTTACCTGGTCATTGTCGATGGATGCGCCCATAGTTCGGTTACTAAATGTTCTGTCGCCATTATTAACGTAAAAGACATCTTTATCCTTAAAGCCTGTTTCGATAAAAGCCGGGCTGGGCACATAACCATTGGAAATGTAGAGATCAAGATCCATGTCATTATCCGCGTCAAAGAAAACTGTGCCCCAACCCACGGCGTAAAATGTATCTGGAACATTCCAGGTGTTTTCTATCCCTGCCGGTGTCGTTGCATCTGTGAAAATGCCTTCGCTGTTATCCAGTAACACATTTCTGCCAAGATTCGTCACATAGTAATCAAGGTCTGCATCCATATCATAATCACCGACCGCGATGCCCATACCGTAAATAGCCAGGTCAGCTCCGGTTTGTTCTCCAACCTCATTGAATGTGAATGTCGACTGGTCAAACTGAAACAATTTGTTGGGTTCTACAAAAGGCCCAAAATCATTGGCAAGATAGATGTCCTGATCTCCATCGCCATCGAAGTCAGTGGCAGTGGCGGCAAGGGAACATCCCGGGTCATCGAGATGGAGGTCCGCACTGATCTCCTCAAACTCCAGATTACCTTTATTCCTGTAAAAACGGTTTTTATAACATTTGTGGTCAAATCCGATGATGACATTGTTATCGTCATATATGAACCGAGGTGTTTCCACATAGTTGAGGGTATAAATATCAAGGTATCCATCATTGTCATAATCGAGGCATATGGCACCCATGGAAAATACATTATCGTCAGTTCCGGATAATATCCATATATCGTAAAAACTGCCGTCCCCAAAATTGAAAAACAACAAACTCTTTCCCAGGCCACCCTGGGTCGATCCGGCAGTGGTGATGAAAATATCCCTGTAGCCGTCATTGTTGATGTCACAGGTCACCACAGCGGTTGTATAATAATTTGCCGTGAGGCCCAAACCGACCTTGTCTGCAATATTCGTAAAGTGGCCGGTTCCGTCGTTTTCATACAGGTGGTCCATGTTTCTACCACCGACAAGGTAAAGATCCTCATCGCCGTCATTGTCGTAATCAAAAAATGC
>JBFKJL010000241.1:0-4225 GCA_041631795.1 Saprospiraceae bacterium
ATTTTAATGCCAAGGGGTCGCACCGGAGTATTGAAGGACACTGTGCTGTTGATCCCAAGGTCATTGTCCACATTGACTGGGCGCGTGATCTGCCTGAAACGATTATCAATTGTCCTTTCGTTTGTGATCTTATCCTCTGTGATGGTCGTGGCCAGGTAGGCAAAGAAGGTTGTAAATGTAAACTGATCGTATTTGAAATACCGCAGTTGCATGCGATGCCTGTATTCAGTTTTCAGGTCCGGGTTGCCAATATACAAGTTGACAGGATCTGTATTGTCGACTGTCGGCTGAAGTTGTTCCAGGGATGGTTCCCGCACACTCGTCTGGTAGGTGAAACGAAGGCCATGGGAGGTCCCCAGTTCCTGGCGCCAACTGAACCGGGGCAGGAAGCTCTTGCTTCTTTTTTCTATTGTGACACCATCCGAAATGATGTCTCCAAACAACCTTGATGCCTGGTAATTGCCCTCGATGGTCACTGATGCTTTTTCGGTATTCAAGTGAAAACCCACCCCGTACCTGTCGTAGGTAAAATTGCGGTTATACAGGTCACTCAAGCCGTTATTCAGGATCTCATTCAGTCCCTCAACGTCATAGACCTCGCGCAACCAGTCATTATCATAATTTTGACGGCGGTAGGAGAATTCAAGAAACTTTCCCGATTTGAGTGGTTCGACAAATGATGTGCGCACAGAATAGCTGGCCTGGTCGTCATTTTGTACCGATCGCTGTAAAAGTGTTTCCACCACTTCTGATGGTGTGCCTGTGTCGAATATATTCTCTGCGGCATTATCGCCGTCAATATCCCGTGAAGTAGTGTTGAGGGACGCATTTAAGGTCAGGTTCCTGCTATTCCTTCCCCTGAATCTTTTTCTGTACGTCAACTCCCCTGAGATATCATCCGAATTGGATTGTGATGCAAACAACCTGGCACTGTTCAACTCAGTGACTTTATCCGCATTGACGAGATCGGAGTTGCTTTCTGTATCCAGCATGCCCTCACTCAGGCTGAAGGACGATTCAACCCTGATGTTTTGTGTACTGTCGAGTTCAAGATTAAAACGCGTATTGAATCTGTGGGAGGTGTTTGCACTTTCCTGGAGACTCCTCTCATTCGTGAAATAGCTGCCACCTTCCAGGAAGTTTTCTGTTGTTCCTTTCCGTTCAGTTGTGTTTGCAATATCATTGACAAAGTAGTTTATGGAGATATCAGCTTTCTCGCTGAAATCATAGTTCAAGTTTATGCCACCTGCGCCCGTATCGACAAAGCCATTGCTCAGTCCGCTGTTGATCGGCACATCGCCGCCTACCCGCATTCTTCCTCCTCCGGACATCAGGCCCCCAAAGCCCCCCATAAAGTTCAGGTATTCGTCGAAGGAGAATCCCTGCTCATTAATATTATTCATCAGTCCAATGACGGATACCTGGAGACCTTTGTTGAACCGGCTGAGAGACATCCGCGCACTGTACCGCTCATCAGACCCATAACCAGCCCCAGCAGTTCCGAAGTATCCCTTCTTTCGATCATCCCTCAGTTCGAGATTGATTGTTTTTTCACGGTCTCCGTCATCGATTCCGGTAAACTCCGCCATGTCGGACTTCCTGTCGTACACCTGGACCTTGTCCACTGCATCAGCAGGCAGATTGCGCGTAGCAATTTTAGGATCATTGCCAAAAAATTCCTTGCCATCCACAAGGACCTTTTCCACATCCTCGCCCTGCGCTTTGATATTCCCGTCGTCTTCAACTTCAATTCCGGGAAGACGCTTGAGCAAATCTTCAACCACTTCGTTGGGTTGAGTCTTGAAGGCGGCTGCATTGTACTCAATGGTATCCTTGCGGACCATGATCGGTGCATGTTCTCCTTTTACAACCACCTCTTCAAGGGCGTTTAAGGCACGTTTCATTATAATTTCCCCCAGGTCAATGTCTTCGTTCTTTGTGATTATTGTCCGGACATTCTGTTCATATCCAAGATAGGTGACTTGCAAGCTATAGGTTCCGGCGGAAATACTTCGAAGTTTGAATTTCCCTTGTCCATTTGTCAATCCAAATTGCACCAGAGATGAATCAGCCTGAGAAATCAAAACCACCGTTGCACTGACCAACGGCACTTGCATACTGTCAATGACTGTTCCTCCAACGTCAATCTTTTGTTGGCCCACCAGGTATTGGGTGAATAATAGGACCAGCAAGGTGACAACAAATCTTTTCACGATATTACTTATCTTCTTCTGTGAATCATAAATCTTCTACCGCCATTTTCCTTGCGCATTTCTTCCATTTTCTCACGGCGTAATTTCCTGAATTCCTCTTCCGTGACTTTCTTGCCCTTTTCCGGTTTCTGGATCTTCCCTTCCTCCAGCTTATTCAGTGAGATCTCCAGGGCTGTTATTGTTATTGCGCCATTATCCACATCGACATGTAAGATCATTCCAGGCAGGCCTGAGTAATTGTCCGGACCAGAGGAAATGGGAATCATGGGTGTGAACCAAGCGGAAGTTTGGCTGAGAGAATCTTTGATAATGGCTTCCTGGCACAAATAGTCTCCGACTTGTTTTTGCTTTCCTGTAATCTTCCAGTTAAGAGTGTCACGTGTCCCTACAATCAGAAATTGCTTGCCAAACAGTTCCCGGCTATCAATGAAAGAGCCGTCAACGATATTCGTATAGTAGACGTTGTTTTGATCCCCTCCGCCAAAACGCATCCGCATTCTACGTCCATCCCTTTCAGAGTCGACTGAAGTGTCCTGTTCTTTAAGGCGGATATATGTCGCTTTTCCCCTGTCAAAGTAAAGTGCTTTTTTTGTCGTCCTGAACTGGGGAATGCGTTCTTTGAAATCTTCCATGTCAGGCCGCAGTGTCCTGTGGATGTCAAATTTCTCTTCATAGACAATTGTCCCTTTTTCAACCTGTCCAATGGCCAGTAAAGTCCATAAAAATGCTGTGATTAAAAAACAAATTCGCATAGACAATATTTTTTACCTTCAATTGGACTGCAAAATACAGAGAAAGTTTAACCTCTGTTCCCAATCTGTCCCAATTTAGTTTCATTTAATTTTATCTTTAATGGTAAACACAGACAGATGAATATTCCTCTTCTTGTCATTTCCGCTGTGCTTATTCTTATCCTCCTGTTTCTGATGTCATCGAAGCGATACATCTTCAGATCGCATGTGAGGACTTTGGTTGAGGCCCCTCTCGGGCATGCTTTCTCTGTGACCATGGATGAATCCCTCATGTCTGAATGGATGAGTACACAGGAGTTACAATTTATCAGGATGGAAAAATTACAAGGTGCCGACAGGGCCCCCGGCAGTCAATGGAAACTGGTCTTTCGAAGTAAAAGAGGAAAGCTCATGGAAATGGAACAAACTGTAACAGATTATATAGAAAACAAACACTTTGGATTTGATCTCAATGACCCCTACTTTCATTTTCATATCGACATCCTGTTTGATGAAGAGGAGGGCCAGACCATCATCACTGAAAACCTGGCTGGGAACTCGCAGAGATCATTGCTGAATGCCATGATGAGGATCTTTGGCCGCCAGTCTGTAAAAATGAAAAAAAAGATGTACGAAAGATTGAAACAAATCATTGAAGAAACATACCATCAGTCGGTTTGAAATGACAATAAATAGCTGCATCTTTCAGTTTTGATCATGAATAAAATTGACATAATGAATAGATTACTTGCTTTGACTATTATAGTGGGGTTTTGTCTTATGGCGACATCATGCGGAGATGACGATTCTGTGGCTCCGGTCCTCACAATTTCAACACCTATTTCCGGCTCCATTTACTCAGCTGGTGACGTGGTTTCGGTCGTGGGATCAGCTACGGATGATGTGGGTTTGAAAGCCATCAACTTTACAAGTGAAGATCTTGGCTTGAATGAATCGATCACAAACTTCGTTGATCCTTTAAATGCCCCGTTCACTGCAAACATCACATTGAACGCGGCGACCCCGGCGGGCTCTTATGTCCTTTCAATTGAAGCAGTGGACACAAGTGATAACACTGATGTGGAAGAAATAACCCTTATTGTGCAATAACGTTGATGCATTTACATATTAAATACCACCTGTTGCCAGATAGAAAAATCCACAGCATCATAGTTGTAATTAAACTCTTTATTACGTATATTATTTAGTAATAATATATTTATATATAGTTCTATTAGAGTTGCCTGCACCACATATATAAATAATATAATATAATATAAA
>JBFKJL010000242.1:0-4219 GCA_041631795.1 Saprospiraceae bacterium
ACTACCGCGTTCAGAATATCGAAAAACTTGTAGCTCAACTCAAAGAAAATGGCGTAACAGTAGTAGACGCCATTGAGACCTATGAATACGGAAAGTTTGTGCACATCATGGATGATGAAGGAAACAAAATAGAACTTTGGGAACCCATAGACGCTGTTTTCACGGATTTGGGAGGAGAGACCACAAAATAGGACACAGGTTGGATTCTTAATCACGGAGTATTCGGTTGGACGGGGAAGGTATCCAATGGAAATAAAATGCATTATGTCACAGGTGCGGGTTTAAACCCGCACCTGTGATCATTGCTATTCCTTAATTGTTAATTGCTCATTGTGCCGAAAATTGCGCAAAGCGCAATTTCGAGCATCCCGACAAGGCTCTGACTACGTTTTTGAACTACGTCAGACAAGTCTGCCTTCGTCGGGACTAACTGCTCACTGCTCATTGCTCATTGCTCACTGCTCATTGCTCATTGCTCATTGCTCATTGCTTTATACTTCCCCTTACTCTTCCTGATCCGCACTGCGACGACCTTGTATTCCGGGCACATGGCCTCGGAATCGTGGATATCTGAAGTGATATTGTTCACCATGATCTCGGGAAAGTGAAAGGTGGTACTCAGGACACCTGGTCGAACTTCATCGGTCAGGCGCGCTTTCACATCCACCTTGCCACGCGGTGATTCCAGGCATACCATGTCGCCATCAGCAATAAAGTGGTGGGCGGCATCATCCGGGTGGATCATGAGAAAATCCTCTGCCAGGATGATCTCGTTGTCCGTCCGTCGCGTCATTGTCCCGCAATTGTAATGCTCCAGCTCCCTGTTTGTTGTCAGGATATATGGATAATCTTTGCCGTTTTGCGTGAGTTCCTTGCTCTCAACGAAATCAAAATACTTGAATACGCCCTTGCCGCGTTTGAATTCGGTCTGGTGCAGGATCTTGGTATCCGTACCATCCTTTGCGACTGGCCACTGCTTCCCGTTTTTGCCCAGTTCTTCCCATTTAATACCCGCAAAGAATGGCACGATCTGCGATATTTCCTCGAGCATGCCATCGGGTGTATAATCAGGCTGGCTGTATCCCATCCTGTTCATGATATCGACGATGATCTGACCGTCCGGCTTCGTGCCTTCAAGAGGCGGGATCACCTCACGGACTGCCTGCACACGTCGCTCCCCATTCGTAAACGTGCCGCTTTTTTCGAGAAAGGATGCCCCGGGCAGGATAACATCGGCATATTTGGCCGTTTCGGTCATAAACAGCTCCTGGACGATTACGAGATCCGTGGCTTGCAGGGCTTTGATGACCTTTTGGGTATTGGGATCTGTCTGGACAACGTCCTCGCCAATGATCCATATGGCTTTGAGTTGTCCCGCCAGGGCCGCATCAAACATCTCCGGAATTTTATACCCGACATGTGTAGGCACATCCACACCGTAAAAGTCAGAATACAGCGCGTTGATCTCAGGTTTGGTGATATCGAGATACCCTGCTCCCTGGTGCGGCTGAACGCCCATGTCCGCGCTGCCCTGGACGTTGTTCTGTCCTCTCAGGGGATTCACACCGACCCCTCTTCGGCCAATATTGCCGGTAAGCATGGCCAGATCTGCAATTTGCATCACGGCAAATGTGCCCTGCGAATGTTCTGTGACACCCAGCCCGTGAAAGGACATGGCATTGGGGGCCTTTGCATATGCTATCGCTGCCCTTCTGACAAGCTCCCGGTCGACACCGGAAATAGCTTCCATCGCCGCAATGTCCAGGTTCAGGATACCGGCCTTGAATTCATCGTATCCCTCGGTCCTTGATGAGACGAACTGGGCATCCTCCAGGCCTTCACTGATGATATAGTACATCATCATATTGAGTACGGCCACATTGGTCCCCGGCCTCAGGGCCAGGTGATAAGTGGCATACCTGGCGAGTTCGGTTCTCCTTGGGTCGATGACAATGGAGACGTTATTCGATTTCATCGCAAACTGCTTGAACTTCGCTCCAGTCACCGGGTGCGCATCCGTCGGATTGGCACCGATCACCAGTATACAATTGGTGTATTTCAGATCCTCGATTGAATTTGTGGCCGCCCCTGTGCCAAAGGTCCGCTGCATACCCAGCGCTGTAGGCGAATGGCACACACGCGCACAACCATCGATGTTGTTTGTCCCAATAACTGCCCTTATGAATTTTTGCATCAGGTAGTTTTCTTCATTTGTGCAGCGCGATGAAGATATCCCGGCAATGGCATCAGGCCCGTACGTTGCTTTATATGAATCGAGCTTTTCAGCAATAAAATCATAGGCTTCTTCCCATGAAACATCCTCAAGCGCCCCGTTGCGGCGGATCATGGGAGAACGCAATCGCTCAGGATGATCGTAAAATTTAAAGGCATATCGACCCTTGAGGCAGGTATGCCCCTGGTTGACTTCCGCATCATAAGGGGCTGTGATACTCACAACATCCCCATTGGTGGTCGATACCTCGAGATTACATCCCACGCCACAATAGGTACACACCGTACGCGTGGTCTTTGTGGCGGTAATCGCTTTCGACTGGTACACATCTGAAATGGCAGATGTGGGACACGCCTGGGCACAGGCGCCGCAACTGACACAATCAGAGTCAAAAAATGAAGTGTCCGCGCCCTTGACGATCCGGCTGTCGAAGCCCCGACCGGCCATGCTCAGGACAAACTGTCCCTGCACTTCATCACAAGCCCGGACACACCGGTAGCAGTTGATGCATTTGGACAGGTCGGATGTCATGTAAGGATGACTGAGGTCTTTTTCCCTATGTAGGTGGTTTTCTCCTTCCGGGTACCTGACGTCCCTGATGCCCACCTGGGCAGCCACAGTCTGCAATTCGCAATTGCCATTCACTTCGCACGTCAGGCAATCAAGAGGGTGATCGGTCAGCACCAGTTCGATGATATTTTTACGCAGAGCCTGGACAGCTTCCGTATGCGTAAAGATCTTTTGACCTTCGGACACAGGTGTGTGACAGGATGCAACGGTTTTCAGTTGCCCATTGCCATCCACGGACACTTGCACGCTGCACACGCGGCAGGAGCCGAATGGGTCCAGGTTGGGAGCATCGCAAAGCGTCGGCACCGAGGTGTTGCCGATATGGCGACGTATAAAAGTGAGCAAGGTCTCGCCCTCATTGATGGGATATGGCTGGCCATTGATATGTGCAAATTTCATAGGCATATTCTATTGGATGTAAGGTTTCAGTTCTTCTTCAAAATATTTCAATGCATTACGCACAGGCAACGGGATGCCGCCACCGTGGGCGCACAGTGAGCCTTCTTCGAGTGTTGTCAGCAAATCCTCAAGGAGAGTTTTGTCCATTGTATAATCTCCTGTGAATGCCATTGCGGCCATTTCCTGACCACGCTTTGTGCCGAGCCTGCAAGGAAAACACTTGCCACAGCTTTCGTAGGCGGCAAATTCAAAGAGGTGCTCGATAAACTTGATCATTGAGAAGCTCTCGGGGATGCACACCACTGAGGCATGTCCCAAAAGGAAACCGTTTTGGCGGAAAGACTCAAAATCCACGCTGAGTCGGTCAATCATGTGGACTGGCACAAGCCCGCCGAGCGGGCCCCCGATCTGCATTGCCTTGACAGGTGTTTTAAAACCGCCACCCAGTTCGTACACGACTTTGGACAGGGGTGTGCCCATTTCCACCTCATACAACCCGGGTTTGTTGAAAAACGAATCCAGGCACATGAGCTTAGTGCCCGAGGATTTTTCGGTGCCAATGGCCTTCCACGCTGCGCCGCCCTGGGATATGATAAAATGGAGTGCGGCCTGTGTCTCCACATTGTTCACGATTGTCGGCTTGTTGAACAGCCCGCTTTGGGCAGGATAAGGCGGGCGTATGCGCACCTCGGGCCGCTGCCCTTCAATGGAATTGATCAGCGCTGTTTCTTCTCCACAGATGTAGGCCCCCTGGGCTTTGATGAGCTTTATGTCAAAACTGAAATCACTGCCTTTTATATTTTGTCCGAGCAAATCGTTTTGCCTCAAATCGTCTATGGCTTCCTGCATAACCATAACAGCCTCGGGATATTCCGCGCGGATATACACGATGCCATGTGTGGCCCTGGTCACAAACCCTGATACCAGCATGCCAAACAAGACCGCATGGGGTCTCTCCTCAAGCAAGTAGCGGTCAGAATACGCCCCGGGATCTCCTTCATCTGCATTGCAAATGAT
>JBFKJL010000243.1:0-4212 GCA_041631795.1 Saprospiraceae bacterium
ATTTCCTTCAATTGAAGATGAATCCTACGACCTGGTACCCATGATCAAGGAGGCGCTAGCCATTAAAAACAATCAAGCAGACAAAGACCTCAAGATCATTTCTTCTGCCTGGACAGCGCCGTCCTGGATGAAGGATATCGAAGACTGGTACATCAAAGGCACAACGGAAAACAACCACCAGGGTACTGGCGGTCAGCTCAACCCTGAATATGAAGAGGCCTTTGCAGACTATATCATAAAGTATCTCGATGCCTATAAAGCTGAAGGCATTGATATATGGGGTATTACGCCAGTCAATGAACCACATGGCAATAACGGCCAATGGGAAAGCATGCATTTTTCCCCCGAAACCCAGAGAGATTTTATCAAAAACTACCTGGGACCCAAACTCAAAAATGGCAATCACCAGGATATCAAACTGTTGATCTATGATCAAAACAGGGATCATATGGAACACTGGACAGATGCCATTCTCGGTGACAGCGAAGCGGCTCAATACATCTATGGCACTGCCGTGCATTGGTATGAAAGCACCTTTGAGGTATACGGGGAGGTTTTTGACCGCGTCCATGAAAAATTTCCTGATTTCACAATAATGCATACGGAAGGATGTATTGACGACCTTGGTAAAGATGCCCCTGATGGAATTCTCGATCCCGAACGATTTAAAGAAAAAGACTGGTTCGACAATGATGCCTTCTGGTGGAATGAAAATGCTACAGACTGGGCCTATACAGCCACGTGGCCAGGTGTAAAATCTGAAGACCATCCCATTTACACACCGGTGCACAGGTATGCGCGCAACATTATAGTAAGCATAGACCACTGGCTGAGCGGATGGATCGACTGGAATGTCGTTCTGGACCACAATGGCGGACCTAATCATGTGGGCAATTTTTGCGGAGCACCCATTATGATCAATACGGTCACAAAACAGGTATACTACACTCCGATTTATTATGTGCTCGCTCAATTCAGCAAGACTATCAGGCCAGGGGACAAAGCTGTGGCCACTGAAATGCAGCTTGAAAAAGCCGGAGGGGACGATTTGCATGCATGCGCCACAATCAACGGTGACAATCTCCTTAGCATCCAGCTCTTGAATACAACGAAAGCGCCGATAGATTTAAATCTCCACATGGAGGATGAGTATGCCCCAATCCGGGTTGAGGCCAACTCCGTAATGACTGTGCAAGTCCAATTGTAATGCCCAATACAGAACAGAATACAAGAAATTTATGCGCCCTCTCAGTCCCGTAAAAGTGTAAAAAAGAACGTATAATTGCACGATTTTAGAGACAGCACATTTCGCAGTCAACTGTTGTACTCATTGTTTAAACCATATTAACCCTTGGTCTATGAACAATCTAAAGGACAAACTGACAAACGGCATTACTGAAGAGAGGCAAGAGCCATTTATCCAGAGAAAATTCAATCCCTATTTAAACGGGCAATGGATAGGCAATGCGATCTCCTATGGTTTTTATCGGGAAGGACAGGCTCCCGGAATTAAAGGCCCAAGTGAAGCGGAAATACTTGAAGACCTCCATATCATAAAGGATCACTGGCACTTGATCAGAGTGTATGGTTCTGATGAAGATTCAGAACGGGTGCTCAAGGTCATTCGAAAACACAATCTGCCCATCCGGGTGATGCTGGGCGTATGGCTTGAAAATGAAATTCAAAATCCTGATAGAAAAGCTGAGAATATCTCACAGGTCCTCAAAGCCATTCAACTCGGCAACACTTACGACGACATTATAGCCGCCATCAATGTGGGCAATGAAACCCTTGTGTATTGGTCCTGGCACAGGATGGTAAGGCACAACCTGATCCGATATATCAGGGCAATTCGCAATAACACACATGTGCCGGTCACCACAGCCGATGACTACAATTTCTGGAACAAGTCTGAAAGTCGTGAAGTCGCAGTGGAGGTCGATTTTATCGTAGCTCATATATATGCCTTGTGGAATGGCAAAACCCTGGCCAATGCCATCGACTGGATGGACACGATTTATTTCCAGGAGGTCAAAGCCATGCACCCTGACAAAGAAATTGCTATAGGCGAAACAGGCTGGGCCACAAATTATAACCCCCATAAAGTCGGCCCCGGTGAACAGGGCGACCTCATTAAAGGCAGGGTCGGTGTGGATGCCCAGGAAAACTACCTTATCCAACTCAACAAGTGGATCAAAAAGAACCGGATCACGACCTTCCTTTTCGAAGCATTTGATGAGCCCTGGAAAGGCGGTGGGCCACACTCAGAGCCCAATGAAGTTGAAAAACATTGGGGCGTATTCTACGAAAACAGGCAGCCGAAAGAATCATTTATGCGGTTCTTGCGGCATAATGATGAACAGTTTTCTGAAATTACTGACCAGAGTTAGGTGAAATGAATTTTACAATTATCTACGGGGTACGAATATTCAGTAGATTGACCACACAACTCCTCATATCTCCTAATGTGAGCACGTACTCCTGGGGTACCGTTTGACCGTTGGCATATCGCGCCGGTGTCCAGGCGGGCATTCCGCACACAACATCGATCATCACCTGGTCTATAGATTCATTTCCCGATGAGGAGGAGATGAGAGGCTCAATGATCTGACCGCTTTCATCAATTATAAATTTGATGGCTGCCAATTGGTGTTCTTTCACACTGCCAGTTGATACCACGGCAAGGGCACTCTCATCCAAGTATTGCTTGAGTGCTGAAGATCCGCCGGGGAATTGGGCGGATATATCCGGATCAATCGAAATGAAGAAATCGAATGACTTTATATCATTGTGCTTCATGTCGTTTTCAGGGATATAGTGGACCACGATACGGATATCTTTGTCGGTATCCGCTCTACTTAACAAGTCCAATTGTTCTGAAGTCAACGTATCATTTTGTCCAACATCTTTTTCCAGCACAGTGTGACATGAGGCAATCACTTCGAGCGCATGGTATTGATCAACCCACGACCTCTGAAAATGTTTATTGAGATCGGTCACCGTTTGTGCTTTGAGCAAGCAGGCCCTGGTTTGCGCAAAAGGTTTGATCACTTTGTGAATACCATAGGTCCATGGGCTTTCGAGGTTTTCCTGTGAATGCCCCATCGATAAATTGCCGGCAAATATCAGGACAACCATGATCCTCATTCCAAAGGAGATTGTTCGTCTAAAAAGTGAAATCTTCATACTTCCTTCAAAGCGTTCATTTGAGTCTGAAAAATAATATTATCGACATTAAGACTATACAGGACCAATGTAAATTAATGTAAATAATGTGTAAAAGCCTTTAATTCAGAAGATAATGCCATAAATTTGCAGCATGGTCTTTTCACCTCGCATGCGTATTACACTCTTGTACTTTATGGCCTTCTCGGCTCTTATTTGGCCTCAGCCTGGAGATTGTTCAGATCACAATGATTTAAGGAAAACAAAAGCATCAACGGTCATGAGAATGATCGGGCACAATATATTGCTCAACCTCGGAGATTCTTCATCGAGGATCTTGCCCATTGAGAAATCTGAAAATACATACAGGATCCACTTTGAAAAACCCTTGTCTTTTGAACCCAACACTATAATGCCGGGAATTGACAGCCTGATGGATGTCCACGGCATTGCATCGAGGTATTTGGTGGAAATCGAATCCTGTGAATCACTAGAAATCGTCCACAGTTATTTCCGGGATTCCTCTGTACAAGGATCCCTCACTCCGTGCTTGGGAAGACCTTTGCCGCAGGACTGCTATAAAGTGGTCATTACAATGCATGAACCAGATGAAAAATTAAATACTGGTAATATTTCATCATCTCAGACTGGAAGACGGTCAAATCACGTGACCTACCTGTTTATCCCGTTACTGATTCTTGCCGGGGCCACAAGCTTATATATGCGAAAGAAGCAAAGTGCTACCGAAGCAGGCCGCATTGAGCAAATCGGCAACTACCAATTTGATCCTGAACATAGAATTCTCTCCATTGATGGAGTCACCTTTACCCTATCCCAAAAGGAAACCGAGTTATTAACTCTTTTGAATCATTCTGTAAATGAGACGGTGACAAGAGAAGTTATTCTCCAAAAAGTCTGGCAGGATGAAGGGGACTATATCGGCAGAACGCTTGATGTTTTTATTTCAAAACTGCGCAAAAAGCTCGAGGCTGATCCACTTATAAAGATTATTAATATCCGTGGTATAGGTTATAAATTGATCACCAA